>JABDEK010000011.1:0-70062 GCA_013287135.1 Acidobacteriota bacterium
GGTGCCGTGGAAGGGGATCCGCTGATGCGGCCGTTCGCACATTCGCCGGCGATCTACGCGGCGTTGCAAGTGGGGCCTGTTTTGTTGGACGTGCTGGCGCGCCACATGCAGCGCAGCCAATATAATTGTGAACGGCGTACCTGGTGGGTGCCGCAAACAGCAAGTACGGGGATGTCGATTTTCGCGGGGGTTCACAATATGAATCTGAAGACCCATCCATAAATTTCGATTAGCGAGTTTGTAGCAATCTTTCTCTGGCGGGAAAGATCAGCAAAGGACACCCGATTTCTCTCTCCCGGGTGTCCTTTTTGTTTTGCGGATTACTTGGAGAAGCCGGCGGCTGCGCGCGCTGCCGCTGGAGTAGAGCCGGCCAGGCGTTTTTCGGTCCAATCTGCAGCGCGGCGCGAAGCTTCCACTGCCGCGTAGACCAGGGACTCCGGCCCCACGGAATCGGTGTTGGCAAAAACCACGCGTTCGAGCGGCTGGTTCGCCGCCGGCATTACTTTGGTAAAGATTCCGGGAGCCGACAGAAACATTGGGTGGCCTCGGCGGTAGACCTGTACTTCGATCGGATCGGGAGAGAATTCCGGCAGAAGCTTTTGAAAATCGTGCAAAACATTCTGTGCGATTTTCTGGCAACCCGAGATTTGCAGAAGTTTGTCGCGGTGTAATTCCGACACCGGCGTGTAAAACGTGAGGATATTGTTTTTTTGTTTGTAGCCTGGCTGCGTTTGCATTACCCAATCCGCGACGACTACATCGCAAAACGTAGTGCCGGGGCACCAAGTATCGTACGCGCGGTTGTACACAGGCTTGTCGTAGATCATGTTGATTACGAGATAAGGGCAATAGCGGAACGACCTCATCGCCTCGGTTTGATCGTCGGAGAGGTCCGATACGATTCTTGAGGTGATGAACTTCGGCGTAGCCATTACTACGAATTTTGCGGCGACCGTATGCAACGCGTTGTTTTGAAAGTAAGTGATGTGAACTTCGGTTTTCTGCGGGTCCACCGAAACGATTGTGGCGCCGGCGATCATCCTGTCGACTGATTTCACTTGAAGAGATTGGGCGAGCTTTTGTGCCAGGGTAGCGTTTCCGCCGGGCAGCGTGATGCGCGAATCGTGTTCGGCTTCTCCTGCCATGTCTTTTAGCTCATCCAAGGCGACCATGGTGGAGGTGTCGTCCGAGGTCGCGCCGTAATTGGACGGGCCATAGGTGTCCCACCACAGCTTTACTTCCGGTGCGTAGGATTTTAGATATTTTGAGAGCGGAGTATTGTCGAATTGTTCCTGGTTCTTGTCGTTGGCCAGTACCAGCATGTCTTTTCGGAACTTTTTGAAGCTTTCGCGCACCGAAGCGGAGTAAGGAAGTTCGTCAAGACCGGCGCCCCAGGTGTCGGCCACCCATTTACCATTCACGATTGTTGGATCGGCGCAATTGATTGGTATCGGCGCCAGCCCTAATTCGCGCGCGAGATGATCGCTGGCGGTGCCGGTGTAGTCGAAAGCAGAACCGGTGCAGAACGGCTGACCTTGATACTCTTCCATCGTTGCATTGCCACCCCAGTGCGCTTCTTTTTCCAGGAGCAGGAAATCGTGAGCCCGCAAGAAATAGGCCGCACTCAGGCCGCCAATGCCCCCGCCGACGATCACAACGTCGTAGCGTTTAGAAATTGGAGGCTTCGCAAATGTGTGGCCGTCGCGGACTTGATGGCAGATTTCGAAATGGTCGCCGTCAACTTGCGGAGCAGGGGAATCTTCTGCGGCAAGGAGCGATACATCCACCGGGCACCCCGCGGCCATGGAGCCAACCACGATAAACTTCAGGAAATCCCTTCGACTATCGGTCATTATGTTTCTCCTTCGAGAGATGAAGGCAACAAGGCTGTCGCCGTTTGGACATCTCCTGCGAGTTGTGTGCGCGTGCGCAGCCGGTACCAGATAAGTATTGTGGCGATGGAGAACAAAAGGATCAGGGTGGAGATGGCGTTTATTTCGGGCGTGATTCCACGGCGCAGGCGCGACCAGATTTCAAGCGGCAGAGTGTTGTCACGCCCAATCAGGAAAAAAGTGACGGCGATTTCGTCGAGCGAGAGCGTAAAAATTAGGAGAGCTGCGGCAATCAGCGAGACACGGAGGTTTGGAAACGTGATGCGCCAGAAAGTTTTCCAATGATTTGCGCCCAAGTCCAAGGAGGCTTCTTCCTGCGCGCGATCCATTTTCTGGAGTCCAGCGAAAATCTCTGTGGTAGCGACAGAAATCAGTGCTGTGCCATGGCCCAGGATCACCGTAACCAAGCTCAGCTTCATGCCCACACCGACGAAAAGCATCAGCAGCGATAGCCCAGTAATAATTCCCGGGAGAATTAATGGCAGGAGAACGAGACGCCGGAACAGGGCTTTTCCGGGAAATTGCGCGCGATCTAGCGCCAGCGCGGCGGGCAAGCCAAGACCGAGCGCGATGGCGACGGCCAGGGCTGCGACGATCACGCTGTTAAGCACAGTATCCCAAAGGGACGCGTCGGCAAAAAGCTGACGATACCAGTCCAGGGTCCAGCCGGACGGGGGAAATCCTCCGACACCGGAACCATTGAATGAATACACAATCAAAACGACGATTGGAAAATACAGGAAGAGATAGGCGAACAACGCGTAAGCGCCGAGAAACGGAGAGCGCGAGGACTGGGATGTGCCGCTCATGAAATTGTGAACCTTTTTTCCAGGCGTTCGGTGGCCAACAGAAGCGTGACTACCAGCAGAAGCATGCAAAACGAAATTGCCGCGCCGAGCGGCCAGTTATAAGCAGCGCCAAACAAGCTGACCACAATGTTGGAAATCATGACGCCGCTGGGACCGCCCACAAGAAGAGGAGCCAGAAAATCTCCCAGCGTAAGGACAAACGCGAACGTGGCCCCCGCCAGGATTCCGGGCAGCGAGAGCGGCAGGATCACGCGGAGAAACGTGGAGAAAGGAGACGCTCCAAGATCGTGCGAAGCTTCCACCAGGTTGCGCGGAACATGTTCGAGCGAAGCGTAAATCGGCAGGAATGTGAACGGCGTGTAGATGTGCGTGAGTGTGAGTATGACGGCGAAGGGGCTGTAGAGAAAAAACTCAACGGGCCGATGTGTGATGTGAAGATACTGAAGAAATCCGTTCAGCACACCATCGCTTCCAAGAATAGTTTTCCAGGCGTACCCGCGCACCAGATAACTGGCCCACAACGGAATAATCACGAGTTGGTAGAGCAGATCTTTGCGCTTTGCCGCGTGGAACGAAAGGTAATAGGCGAGCGGATAGCCGAGCAGCAGAGCCAGCAAAGTTACCGCGCCGGCAATTCTGATCGAACGGAGCAATACAGTTAGATAGAGCGGGTTGCGAAATAGCTGCGCGTAATTCTGCAGGTTCCAATTGTGCACGATCGTTTGCAGCGGCGAAACAGACCAGAAGCTGTAGCAGAAAAGAATCGCATACGGCGCCGTGAGGAAAAATGTGACCCACAAAAGGGGCGGGATAGTGACGGCGGATTTGTATGCGCGAGAATACATATTTTATGTGTCGCTGCTTTCGAGCACGCGAACCGCATCGCTGGCGTTGAACTCGAACTTCTGCCGGCCGGTTAGAGAGCCGGGACTGGGAACGCGCGCGCGTATTAGGTACGAATTGCCGCAATCGATTTCGAGCAAGTCCATGGCGCCGCCAAAAGTTTGATTTTTGATTTGGCCTTGAAACTGGGCAGTCGCTCCCGAGGATGCGGCAGGTTGAGCACTCAAAGCGAGACGTATGGATTCAGGCCGCAGAGAAAACGTGGCTGGACCGGGAGGCTCTGATGACGGCCACGCGATCGGTCCAGTGGTGGCGGTTCCTTCGCGAACTTCGGCGCGCAGCAGATTTGTTTGACCGATGAATTGGGCGGCGTACGCCGTTTTCGGACATCCGTAGATTTCGCGCGGCTCGGCAACTTGTTCGAGCCTTCCGGCGCGCAAGAGCGCGATGCGATCGGAAAGCGCCATGGCTTCTTCCTGGTCATGGGTGACAAAAATAAAAGTGATGCCCACCTCGCGCTGCAGCGACTTCAATTCAATCTGCATCTGGCGACGCAGATTGGCGTCAAGCGCTGAAAGAGGCTCGTCGAGCAGCAGAACGCGAGGCCGATTCACGAGCGCACGGGCCAGGGCGACGCGCTGTTGCTGTCCACCGCTCAATCGCGAGGGAGCCGAACGCTCAAATTCGCTGATCTTTACCATGGCCAGCGCTTGCCTGACGCGGGCAGGGATTTCGTCACGTGGAACTAACTTCGCTCGAAGCCCGTAGGCGACGTTGTCAAAAACGGAAAGATGCGGAAAAATCGCATAACTTTGAAATACGGTGTTTACTTGCCGCCGGTAGGCGGGAATTTTGTCGAGACGTTCGCCGCCCATCCAGATTTCACCGCCATCTAGTTGTTCAAAGCCGGCAATCAAGCGAAGCAGAGTAGTTTTTCCGGAGCCACTTTCACCGAGAATCGTGAGGAATTCGCCGGAAGCTACTTCCAGTGAAATTCCGCGGAGAACTGGACGCTTAGCAAATTGTTTTTCAACTTTTCGGATGGAAAGAAGCGCCTCGGAAGGAGCGCGTTTGTCTGATGCCGATGAAGAGGCGGCACTCAAGAACGATCACCGCAAAAATATCTGTAGCTGAAAGGCGCCGGGACGGCAGCCGAAAGTCTGCAGGCGGCGCCGTGACGCTTGGAAAACCTAGAAATCACTGGGCTGCCTTCACTTCATTCCAAATTTCGTTGTACTTGTCGCGACGCGGATATTGCTGCCAGAAATAAATGTGCGTCATGTATTCATCCACGTGATCGAGGTGCAGAGACTTTTTCTGATCGTCGCTCATAAACTGGGAAGACTGTGGATTGGCGGGGTCGTAACCTGTGACGTCTGCGACGAGTTTCTGCGTCTTGGCTTCAGTCATGTATTCCAGAAAATCTGTGGCCAGTTCTTTATTCTCGCTCGCCGAGGTGATCATCAGATGGTCGATCCATCCGGTCGTATTTTCTTTGGGAATCGTTTCGCCGATGGGGAATCCAACCTTGCGCAGGTTATTGGTCATTAGGGGCCAACCCATTCCGGCAACAATTTCGTGATTCTCGAATAGGTTGGTAAGTTCGCCGCCGGTGGCCCACACTTTTCGGATATTTGCTTTCAGCTCGATGAGTTTCTTCTTAACGTTTTCGAGCTCCTGGTCGGTCAGGTTGTAAAGGTGGCTCGGATCTGGTTTATCGTAGCCGAGAACCTGCGCGGCCAGGCAGATGGTAGAAAGGTCATCCCACACGGAAATTTTCCCTTTTAGGCTCGGATCCCAGAGCACCGACCAACTGTCCGGCGGAGTTTTGAAATATGTGGTGTCGTACAGCAGGGGATTCGGACCCCACACGAATGGCACGCCATAAACCTTACCGTTAACACGGACCAACGGGGCGTCCCGCAGCCGCGCAGACAGCTGCGAATACGAAGGAAGTTTTGAAAGATCGAGCGGCGCGGCCAAGCCTGCGACGGCGATGGAGGTGACCACGTCGCTCGACGGAGAAATCACATCGTAATTGCTCGCACTGCCTCCTCGAAGTTTTGCCACTAGTTCGTCGCTGGTGCCCATGTATGCGGCCGTAATTTTGCAGTGATGCGATTCTTCGAACGGACGCACGAATAGAGGATCGGCGTACCCTTCCCATACCAGCAAACTCAGCGTGGGCATTTTCTTCGAGCATCCCGCCGCGGCGGAAATCAGAGCGGCGGCGATCGACAAGATCGTAATTGACTGTTTTTTCATGACTATGAGTCTGCTTCCTTCGATCTCCTCGACCCGTGCAAATTCCGATCATCGCCGACTTAAAATGTTGGCGGCGTGTTCACCCACAGCACCAACGTTTCTTTGTTCCCGGGGTTCTTCCAGTGATGTTCGTTGCTGCTTTCGAAATAAAAACTATCTCCTTCGTCGAGCGTGTGCTTTTCCCCGCCGTCCAACTCGATTTCCAGCGAGCCGCGCAGGATATAAAGAAATTCCTCGCCCTCGTGCGCGTAGGATTCTCCGCTGCCGGCTGATGGGGCGATGCGAAACAGGTGCGGCTCCATCATGGTGGTGGCGCCCCAGGAGAGAAGCTCCATGCGCACGCCGGGGCCAGCTTCCAGAACTTTTCTATCCGACGGTCGTACGCGTCCTGGATTGGCGTCGGACGGATTAAAGAGAGAAAGAATATTTACACGGTAAAAGCGGGCGAGGCGGCGCAGCGTGGCGACGGACGCGGTCATCTGACTGCGTTCCAGCGCGCTCAGAAACCCAACGGAGACATTGGCTGCGCGGGCCACTTGCGAAAGCGAGGCTTTGCGTTCCAGTCGCAAACGCCGCAGACGCGGACCGACCGGGTTGGCCTTCGGGCGGCTACTCGTTTGCGGCAACATTTTCTGGGTCTTCAGCAGATGGACGATGGCCGGGGCGTTCATTCCACGCGCGCGCCGGAGGAACTGGGCACGTTTCAAGATGCGAAGGTCGGCGGACGTGTACATACGATAGCGGCTGCGAGTGCGGACAGGCGAAACCAGTCCGAGATTTTCCCAGGAACGAAGAATGGACGGCGAAATTCCCACAATTCGCGCGACGTCACCAATGCGCAATTGACCGTTGGCGCGCGCTTTCTTAGGCGAACGCTTGTGAGGCGGAGTCAACTCAATTTTCCCTTGACAACCCGTGGGCCATCTTCTAAGGTTCCCGGATTATAGTAAGGTTTTTTCCAAAGCTGCAACCGAAAAAAGTTGGGTGAGGCGTCTCGGGGGGTCGGTGGCGCCAGCTTTTCCTAGAGGAGCGGCGATGACTTCGAAAGCATGGGCGCGGGTGTGTCTATTTGTGTTTGTGGCGTTACTTTCGAACAGAACGGCTAGGGCCCAAACCAACGGAACGATTCGCGGGACGGTCGTGGATCAAACCGGCGCGGTAGTGCCGGGCACCGTGGTCACTGTGACTCTGTCCGGAACGGACACGACGCGATCGGCTACAGCGGACAAAGATGGTGCTTTCGATATCCCTGAACTAGCGGTAGGGAACTACAACCTCACGGCCGACGCCAAAGGCTTCAAGAAGTTTGTCTCGAGAGATATTCCCGTTACCATCGGCCACGTAATTCTCGTCACAGTAAACCTTCAGCTTGGCGGTTCCACAGAAACGGTAACAGTGGAGGCCAACGCCGCGCAGGTAGAGACGACCAGCACCCAACTCGGCGCGGTTATGACGGATACATCCATTCGCGAGCTGCCTCTAAATCAGCGGAACGCGTACGCGTTGTTGCAGCTTCAACCCGGCGTGCAATCACAGCTCGGCGCTGACCTTTTCTACGGCAGCGACAATCCCGGTGTAGTTTCGGTGAATGGTGGTCGCGGACGTTCCAACAACTACATGGTGAACGGCGGAGACGGCAACGACATTTTCGTCAATGGTCCGGCGATTCAGCCTTCGCCTGATGCCATTGAAGAGTTCCGCGTGATCACGAATACTTTCGACGCGGAATATGGACGGAACTCGGGATCAGTCGTCAACGTGGTCACGAAATCCGGGACCAATAGCGTCCATGGCGACTTCTACGAATTCCTTCGCAACCAGGCGCTCAACACCAAGGGATATTTCGATCCGCGCGTGCCGGATTACAAACAGAATCAGTTCGGAGCCACCATTGGCGGGCCGATCAAAAAAGATAAAACATTCATCTTTGGTTCATACGAAGGGAACCGGCTGATTCAAGGAATCCCTTCTGGGAACGTATTTTTGCCAACTTCGGACGAAGCTGGCGGAAACTTTGGAGGCCCACTCGGCGGCACGCTGAACGATCAATACTTCGCAAACATCCTCGGGAACCGCACGACGGGCAGCACCACCGGCACGACTTGCAATTCGGCCGCGATGGCCGAGCAAGCGGCAAACCTTGTGCCTGTAATCGGTGTCACAGGCGCCGTTGGAAGTTCCTACGCAAACATTTTTCCGAACGGCGTGGTTCCCACGGAATGCTTTGATCCCACCGCTGTGGCCCTTTACAAGAATTACGTTGCGCCGTTCGGAACTGGTCAACTGCAAACAATTCCAAATTTGCACCAGCGCGATGACCAGTTCACGATTCGCTTTGATCACAAGATCACTCAATTTCAGCAGTTCAGCGCTTATTACTATTTTGACGATAACGATCACACTCAGCCGTTCGCTTTTTTTCAAGCTGCAGGCGCAAACGTTCCCGGCTTCGGCTCCGCTTTCAAAACCCGCGTGCAGCAATGGAACCTAAGCCACACATGGACGATCGGTTCCACCGCGATCAACGAATTCCGATTCAATTATTTTCGTGAGGCGCAGCGGACTCTGAACCATCCGCTTAGTACGTTCGCGAGTGTGCAAGATACTTGTGTAACCATCGCTCCCTCCAATTGCTTCGCTGATCCGACCCTCCCTGCCGGCGCAGGCATTACCACCAATCTACCGGGGAGGGTAGGCGTTCCTTACCTCAGCGTTTCAGGCGGCTTTGCCATCGGTAACAATTCGGAAGGCGAGTTGCCGCAAGTGGGCAATACCTTCCAGTGGACGGACAACTACACAAAGATTCTCGGAAAGCACACCACGAAATTCGGCGTGGACGTTCGCCGCGAGCGCTTCGATCAATTCCTCTACTACAACATAAACGGCTTGTTCACCTTCGATAACACTGCTTCAGGCGACGCGCCATCCGGGCCTAGCGATGCTTATCCGGCGTATTTCCTGGGCACCCCGGTGACCTATTCGCAAGGCGCAGCGCAGGGCGAAAATATTCGTAACACCAACTTCTACTTGTTCGCTCAAGACAGTTACAAAATAAAACCGAACCTCACCTTGAATTACGGGCTGCGCTGGGAGCTCAATACCCCGTACTACGATACTGGCAATCGACTCCAAACGTTTCGGCCGGGCCAGTTGACCACCCAATATCCCTGCTTTACCTACACCGCTGGATCCATCGCCTCAGGGATTCCGCCGGGCGATTGCAGCGAGGGCAGTCCAAACAACTCGGTAAATCCAGTGGGCCTGGTATTCCCCGGCGACAAAGGAGTCCCCCGCGGTTTGACCTCAACCGATTACAAGGGTTTTGCTCCGCGCATCGGTTTAGCCTGGAGCCCAGGGTGGACGGACGGTTGGCTTGCGAAGCTGACGGGAGGCCCGGGCAACTCGAGTATTCGAATGGGATGGGGACTTTTCTACAATCCCATCGAACAGTTGGTGCTCGAGCAATTCAGCGCTGAGCCGCCGTTCGGCGGAAGCTCGTCGTTGTCGACGCCGCTGCTTAATACGCCTTTTATTTCTCAACAGGGTGTCCAGTCGCCGAATCCGTTCAGCGGTGTGATCAACCAGACTCCCACTACGCCGTGTCCTGCTGCGGGAGGCCCTCCTGGTTGCGTTGACTGGGCTTCATTCCGGCCCATCCTGTTGTTCGGGGAATTTGCCCCGCATCTGAAAACGCAATACGCCGAGCAATACAACCTCACCATCGAGCGTCAAGTGTCGAAATCGATGGTCGCGCGCGTGGCTTATGTCGGCACGCAAGCTCACCATCTTTTGGCGTCGCACGACATCAATTACGGCCACGCTGAAACCTGTCTTGAATTGAACGAAATAGCCGCGGGCAGTTGCGGAACTTTTGGTTCTGACAGTTCCTATTTTGTTCCGGCGGGTACGGTAATTCCGACTTACAACGGCCCAATAGGAGGGCCGCCGACTACTTGCAGCGGTCTATTTTTGCCCTACAACGCCGGGGCGGGAGGGAATTGCCTTCCGGCCGGAACGGTTGTAGGTGCGAGCGGGGTTACGCTTGTCGGTTTGCGGAAATATTCCTCGCCCAACTGTCAGCCTCTCACCGGAACCGGGTGCCCGCCAGACGGCGTGCCTGTCTTCAGTAATATTTTTGCGGAAGATACCATAGCCAACTCGAATTACAACGGGTTGCAGTTGTCCCTGGACAGGAGCTTCTCTCACGGGTTGCTTTTCTCGGCTTCCTACACGTTCAGCAAAGCCATCGATCAAGGCGCATCTTTCGAGAACGAGTTGGATCCGCTGAATTTCAACTTTACGCGCGGGCTGTCGTTATTGAGCGCCAAGAACCGATTTGTTTTTAGTCCCTATTGGGAAATTCCTGCCCCGAAATACGAAGGCTTTAAGGGCAAGACGGTGGACGGATGGGGCGTGTCCGCGATTATCACTTATCAGAGCGGGTTCCCGATTCGCATGCAGAACCAGGACGACTCGGAGCTGATGAGCAGCATCTTTTTTGAGAGCGCAAACACTCCTACCATGATAGCGCCCAATCAACGCGTGAACCCAAAGGTTCCGCAGAATTTCGGCTTCGGTTCCGGAAACTATTATTTCAATCCGAATAACTACACCGATGGAACCGTGGACCCGTCATTGCTGGGTGTATTTGGCAATACGCCGCACTCGCTGTGCTGCGGGCCGCCCATCAGCAATACGGATTTGGTGATTTCGAAGAAGACTCCGATTAATGATCGTTGGAACACCGAGTTTCGCGCGGAGTTCTACAATGCGTGGAATCACACGCAATTCAACAACCCGGACGGTAATTTTTCCAATTCAACCTTCGGTCAAATTTTAAAGACACGCGAGGATCCGCGTGTGATGCAGTTCGGGTTGAAGTTTCTGTTCTGAGAAGTTCCGCATGGTTTTGCAGAGCGAGAGTGTCGCCTGGTCGGCGCTCTCGCTTTGTTGCGTAGAGGCAAGTTAAACGAGCGTGATTTCGCGGAGCGGGAAACGCTGTGAAAATATTTGTTCTGGGCGCTGGGATGATGGGGCGCGCGGTTGTTTACGACCTGGGCCGCGCTCGGGACGTAAAAGCCATTGCTGTGGCGGATTTCGATCGTGATCGCGCCCGAGAAGTCGCGCGCGCGTTCGGCCACGGCAAAACTCGCGCACATTTTGCGGACGTGCGAGACACGCAACATCTTGCAAAGCTCGCGCACGGCTACGATGTTTTGTTGAACTGCACACAATACAATTGGAATCTCGAGGTGATGCGCGCAGCACTCGCCGCTGGCATAAATTATATGGACCTCGGCGGGCTGTATCACATGACGCGCAAGCAGTTTGCGCTGGACAAAGATTTCCGCCGAATCGGACGCATTGCAATCCCGGGAATGGGAGGCGCGCCGGGGATTACAAACGTAATGGCGCGCGCGCTGGCTGATCCGCTCGAGAGAGTGCATGCGATTCGCGTCTATAACGCGGGTGCCGACGAGCAGCACTACGACAGCCCTATCGCTTACACCTTTTCGATTGCTACGATATTGGATGAGTTGACTATGCCGCCTATAGCATTCGAGCGCGGCCGCTATGTGGAAAAGCCCATGCTCTCGGATCCTGAGGCCGGAAAATTTCGCGCGCCGATTGGCTCCATCACTTTGCGCCATTCAATACACTCGGAGCTCGGTACGCTTGCGGAGAGTTTCCGGCACAAAGGCGTGAAGGAAGTATTTTTTAAGATTAACTACGACCCGCGTTTGGTGAATTTAGTTCGTGATCTGGATCAGGCTGGTTTTACAAGCCGCGAGCCGGTAGCAGTGAACGGAACACGCGTGGCGCCTCGCGCAGTACTTCTGTCGCTGATGCAGCAACGTGCGCCGAAGAAAACAGCGCGCGACGTGGAGGCTCTGCGGGTGGTTGTCAGCGGCCGCAGCAAGAATCGCCGCGTCGCCTCCGCCATGGAAATGTGGGCGGACTATTCCACGCGCCCGCCGCTTTCGGCTGTCGCTCGCGATACGGGATTCCCGGCGGCGATTGCTGCTGCGATGTTGGTGCGCGGCGAAATACGCGGCACTGGCGTGCAGGCGCCGGAAAATGTGGTGCCTCCGCAGCCATTTTTCACCGAGCTGAAGAAACGCGGATTCACGTTCCGATGTTGGAAATTAGATCCTAAACAGATTTAGCGTCAAATCTCATGGCCGTTAGCCGGCCGATGTTGTACGGAGAAAGTCATGCACGAAGGTCTCGCCAAAGAAATCGCCACTTACGAAAAGCGCACTCCTCGCTCTCGCGAAGCGCACCAACGCGCGGAAACACGACTGCCACTCGGCGTCGCCAGCAACTATCGCGCTTATGATCCCTATCCAATTTTTGTCCGCGACGGAAAAGGCGGACGCATTCACGACATCGATGGCAACGAGTACATCGATTTCAACCTATGTTTCGGCGCGTTGATGGCGGGCCATTGCAATCCGGCCGTAATTAGCGCGGTGCAGAAAAAACTCGGGACCGGAACCATGTTCGGCATGCCGCACGATATGGAATGGGAGCTGGCTGAAGAAATCTGCAAAAGGTTTCCGGTCGAGATGGTGCGCTTCAGCAATAGTGGGACGGAATGCACCATGCACGCGGTGCGTCTGGCACGTGCCGCAACGGGACGCGACAAAATTATCAAGATGGAAGGCGGCTATCACGGCCTGCACGATTCTGTGCTCGTCTCAGTGAAGCCGAAGGCGGAAGAAGTGGGCGATCCAAATTTTCCGGCTTCCGTCCCCGGCGGAGCAGGAATTCCCAAGGGCACACTTCAAAATACTGTGATTGCGCAGTTCAACGATGCGGCTGGAGTCGAGCGCCTTTTTGCAAAATATCCAGGAGAAATCGCGGCTGTCATCGTGGAGCCGATCATGATGAACGTCGGCATACTGATGCCGGAGGAGGGCTATCATCAGGCGCTGCGTGAAATCACAAAGAAAAATGGCGCGCTGTTGATTTTTGATGAAGTGAAAACAGGGGCAAAACTTGCTCGTGGCGGCGCTTGCGAATATTTCGGGATCCAGCCGGACATTGTTTGTCTGGCGAAATCCATTGGCGGCGGATTTTCGCTGGCGGCTTTCGCGTCCACGCGCGCTGTGATGGGTCTCATCTCCGACCATAAAGTTTTTCATGGCGGGACGTACAACACGAATCCGGTGGCTATGGCTGCGGGGCTTGCGACCTTCCAAGAAGTACTGACGCCTGCAACTTACGAACATGTAAATCGTCTGAACAAAAAATTGCTCGATGGCTACAACAAAGAAATCGGCAAAACTGGGTTGACGGCTTACATGGTTGGGGCTGGCTCGAATGGCTCGCTGATGTTTTGTCCCAAGCCCATTCGGAATTACCGCGATTGGCTGAAAGTTGACAGCGAATTGTGGCGGCATTACTGGTTCGCGATGGTGAATCGCGGAGTGATGGCCCAGCCTTATTGGTGGGACGAGCAGTGGACCGTGTCCGTCGCGCATAGCGAAGCTGACATCGATCGCCATCTCGCGGTTTTTGCGGAGGTCGCTCCGGATTTGGCCAAGGCTCAAAAAGAGCCGCACGCCGCCGCCAGTAGCGCGCACTGAGTCCGTCTAATGATTCACCAGCGCTGGCGCAAGCATTTCTGAACAGCGCGTATTTTGTTTATCGAGGAGCCGTTGGCAGAATTAATCTCGGCGCAAACGGAAACGGCGCGTCTAAAACGGGCGCTTGGGCGCTGGGATCTCGTCGCGCTGTTTGTGGTGGCGGTTTTCAATCTCAACGTAGTGCCGAGCATTGCGGCGAACGGCGGCGTCACCGTTTGGCTTTGGATTATTTCGCTGCTGCTATTTTTCTGGCCGCAAGGAATTGCTGTGATCGAACTGGCACATCGCTATCCGGGAGAAGGCGGCGTTTATCTTTGGGCCAAGGAAGTATTCGGCGAGTTTCACGGATTTTTGTCGGGCTGGTGCTACTGGACCAATAACATGATGTACGTTCCCACCGTGATGCTGTATTTCGTCGGCGTATCCGTGTTCGTTCTTCCGAGCCATCAATATCTGGCGGATAACAAGTTGTTTGCGGTGTCGGCGTCGCTCGGGCTGCTGGCGATTCTGGTGGTGCTGAATATTGTAGGGCTTGGCGTTGGAAAATGGATTAACAACCTGGGCAGCATCGGCACGGTGATCGCTGCGGCCGTGCTCGTCGGATTAGGCGTGATAGTTTGGCTGCGGTATGGAACTACTGTTAGCGCTGAGGATTTTCGTATTCCGGCGAATCCACGATTCCTGCTGAATTCATTCGGAGTGATTTGTTTCGGGCTCGTGGGTCTTGAGCTTGCTTCGGTGATGGGCGACGAAATTAAAGATCCGGAGCGCACGTTGCCGGGGGCGGTGGTGTGGGGAGGAGTGATCTCGGGCCTGCTTTACATCGCCACGACTCTCACTTTGCTTGTAGCGGTGAGTAAAAACGAAATTAACGTGCTGCAGGGAATCGTGCAGGCTGTGAGTCACATGGCGCAGAAAGTGGGAGTTGTGTGGATCGTGGCGCCTTTTGCGTTCCTGCTCAGCATTTCGATCGCGGGAATTGGTTCTGCATGGCTGGCGGGCTCGGCGCGCATTCCGTTTGTCGCGGGACTCGATTCGTACTTGCCGAGTTGGCTGGGAAAAGTTCATCCGCGCTATGGCACGCCGTACGCGGCGCTGATCGTTCACTTTGTTGTATCTACTATTTTGGTGCTGATCAGTTTTCTGGGTTCAGGCGTTCAGGAAACTTTTCAGCGGCTGCTATCTTTGGCGGTCGTGCTGCAGTTGCTTCCATTTCTCTATATGTTTGCCGCGCTGCTGAAAATCGCGGCCGATCCGATGTGGGAAAAAGGGCACTATAGCAAAACGGTGCTTTGGCTGTCGGGCTCGAGCGGGTTGTTGATGACGATTCTCGGCATGATTTTCGCGTTTTCACCGGCGCAACAGATTAGTTCAGTTTGGTTGTACGAAGCTTGGATGCTCGGAGGCACGGCTTTATTTATCGGACTGGCGGTATTCTTTTTCTTTGTTTATGGCCGCAGGAAAACGGCGGCACAAGCAGCGGGCAGAATCTAGCAATTATTCTCGACGATCGATTCTTGGAGACAATGATGGCAAGTGAAGCGAAAGCGAGCCCTCGAAGGTATCCGATGTATATCAACGGAGAGTTTGTCGAAAGCGCGGACAAAAAGTATTTTCCGGTGGTGGATCCGTCCACGGAAGAAGTGATGGCCGAAGTTCCGGAAGCGAATGAAACAGACGTGAACCGCGCGGTTGCCGCGGCGAAAGCTGCTTTCGATTCTGGAGCGTGGCCGCAGACTACCGCGCAAGACCGCGGGCGCATTCTTTTTCGGCTAGCCGAACGCATTCGCAAAGAGGCTCCTCATCTGGCCGAACTGGAAGCGCGCAATTCCGGCAAGCCCATCGTGGAAGCTGAGTACGATATCAACGACGCTGCTACTTGTTTCGAATACTACGGCGGCATGGCCACGAAGATTTTGGGCCAGGTGAACCCTGTCCCTGACAATGCGCTGAGCCTTTCGCTTCGAGAGCCTATCGGCGTGGCGGCACAAATAATTCCGTGGAACTATCCGCTGCTGATGGCCGCATGGAAGCTGGCTCCCGCGATCGCTGCAGGGTGCACTTGCATTCTGAAACCCGCAGAGCAGACGCCGCTGACCGCGCTGGAATTTGCAAGCTACCTTGCTGATGCGGGGTTGCCGGCGGGCGTGGTAAACATCATCACGGGCTTCGGAGAAACTTGTGGCGCTCCGCTTGTGAAACATCCCGATGTGGACAAGGTAGCTTTTACAGGCAGCGCCGAGGTTGGGAAAGCCATCATGAGGGCGGCCGCTGATACCGTGAAGCGCGTCACGCTTGAACTTGGAGGCAAATCGCCAAACATATTTTTCGCCGATGCTGATTTTGAGTCGGCCATCGATGGAGCGCTCTTCGGCGTGTTCATTAATCAAGGGGAAGTGTGCTCGGCGGGGAGCCGGATCCTGGTGGAAAAATCCATCTACCCTAAATTTGTGGAAGCTATGAGCGCGAAGGCGAAAACAATTCGGTTGGGTCCGCCGCTCGAGCGCGAAACGAAGATGGGGCCGCTGGTGAGCAAAGATCAATTTGACCGCGTCCGTTCTTATCAGGAACTCGGCAAGAAAGAAGGGAAGGTTGCGGCGGGCGGAGGGCGTTCTGCATCTTTCAAACGGGGCTACTATGTTGAGCCCACCATTTTTTATGATGTGGATAATACCGCGCGCATCGCACAGGAAGAAATCTTTGGCCCGGTTGCGGCCGTCATCCCGTTCGCGGATGAAGCGGAGGCGCTGCGCATCGCCAACGCCACGCCGTATGGCCTCGCTGCGGCGGTGTGGTCGCGCGATATCTTTAAGGCCTTTCGTATGGTGAAAGCGCTGCGCGCCGGAATCGTTTGGGTGAACCACATGCAGCCTACCTATGTGGAAGCGCCGTGGGGCGGTTACAAGCAGTCGGGGTTTGGGCGCGAACTGGGGCCCTGGGGAATCGAAGAATATCTCGAGACCAAACAAGTTCACATAAACCTGAACGAACAACCGATCGGATGGTACTGATATGCCGACAATTCAATTACGCACGCCGATACCGGGACCCAAATCGCAGGAATGGATGCGACGCCGACAAGCGGCGGTGGCGCGAGGCGTTGGGCATGCAACACCGATTTTTGCTGCGCGTGCCGAAGGTAGCGTCCTTGAAGATGTGGACGGGAACAGATTTATAGATTTCGCGGGCGGCATCGGCGTGGTCAACGTTGGACACCGAGCGCCCAGTGTTGTGGAAGCGATTCGGAAGCAGCTCGACGCGTTCGTGCATACGTGTTTCAGCGTGGCTCCGTATGGAAAATATATCGAGTTGGCTGAAAAGCTGAATTCTCTGGTTCCCGGGAAATTTCCCAAGAAAACAATCTTGGTGAACAGCGGCGCGGAAGCCATCGAGAATGCGGTGAAAATCGCGCGTGCTTATACGCGTCGTCCGGCGATCATTTGCTTCGAAGATGCTTTCCATGGGCGGACGATGCTTACGATGTCGCTGACCAGCAAAACGCATCCGTATAAAGCCGGGTTCGAGCCGTTTGCCACGGACATTTATCGCATCCCTTACGCTTACTGCTATCGGTGCTCGTACTCGCTGCAATATCCTTCGTGCGGAGTTTTCTGCGCGCAACACCTGGAAGATACTTTCAAACGCGTGGTGGCGGCGGAGGCCGTGGCGGCAGTGGTCGTAGAGCCGGTGCTGGGCGAAGGCGGGTTCGTCGCGCCGCCTGGGGAATTTTTCAGCATCATCGCGGACATTTGCAGGCGCCACGAGATTCTGTTCATTGCTGACGAAGTGCAGTCGGGCTTCGGCCGCACAGGCGCGATGTTTGCTTGCGAGCGATACGGGATCACGCCAGACATTCTGGTCAGCGCGAAGTCGATTGCGGACGGGATGCCGCTCGCTGCGGTTACTGGGCGCGCGGAAATTATGGATACGCCTGGGTTGGGCGCGCTTGGCGGCACCTACGGAGGCAACCCGCTGGCTTGCGCGGCGGCGCTCGCAGTGATTGAGACGATGGAGCGCGAAAATCTTCCGGCGCGCGCCGAGAAACTGGGACAGAAGTTCGATGTGCGCGCGCAAGAATGGAAAAAACGCTGGCCGCTGATTGGGGATGTCCGGGGACTGGGCGCGATGCGCGCGTTGGAACTGGTTCGCCCAGGAACGGATCGCGAGCCGGCGAAAGAGGAAACCGAGCGTCTGCTGCGATACTGTCTCGATCACGGCCTGATTCTGATTTCCGCGGGAACCTACGGGAATGTTGTGCGACTGCTCATGCCGCTGGTAACCACGGACGAGCAATTCGATGAAGGCCTGAACATTCTCGAAGGTGCGCTTACGACCGTATCGGAATCGCTGACCGCGGCCTCTCGGCTGGCTTAGCTTTCCAGGGCCTGAGTGCTTTCAGGTATTTATCTCCGATTGTTCCGCCCATATGTTCATGATCTCCTCTAGTTCAGGCGGATGCGGCCTGATCTCGAAATTCCTTCGCGTTTGCTTGAAGATATTGATCGATAGTCGCGGGATCGTGTCCGAGCAGGGATTTCAGCAGCCCGTCGGTCTTCGCGCCGCCACCTTGTCGGTAATATTGCTGAAGCTCGAGCAATGCCTTTACTTGCCATTCCGGCATGCCCAGTCCAAGCATCGCGTCTCGCTGCGCGGACTCAGGGATGTCCACGAAGCGGACGGTGCGCCCAGCGACTTTGGAAATTCTCTTGGCGAGTTCTTCGTTGGATACCGCTTCTGGCCCCAACAATTGGTAGGTTTTCCCGGCGTGTTCGCCTGCATATAGCGATTTCACCGCGACAACGGCGACGTCGCCAATATCAATGTGGCTGACCTTTGCATCTCCCATAGCTTGGTAAAACGCGCCTTCCTTGCGAATGCTCGGCGCGTAAAACGCGACGATGTTCTGCATAAAGCCATTGGGCTGCAGGATTGTGTAGCTGAGTCCTGTAGATTTGAGTTTCTCTTCGACTTTGCGATGCCAGCTCGGGAACGATTTTCCGTAATCTCCCGCGCCGAGCGCCGAATTAAGGACCACGTGTTTCACTCCGGATTCCTTGCACGCATCGATTACATTGCTTTCCAGCTCGACCAGTTGCGGAATCGGAGAACACACGACATAGACCGCTGCCACTCCGTCCATCGCTTTGCGAAGGCTTGCCTTATCGGAAAAGTCCGCGAGCACCGCTTCACATCCCGCGGGCGCCTTTGCGGCTTCTTCCTTTGAACGGTACATGCCGCGAAATCTTGGCTCTTTTCGCGCGACTTCGTGCAGCATCGCTTTTCCAACGTTTCCACTCGCTCCAGTTATGAGAATCATTTGTCGCTCCATTCCATATTTCTACAAGAAACTCTGCGATATCGCATAATTGTTTTCAAAGGCATCAGAGTAGGCCCAGGGCCGAGCGGTTTTCGCGCTGCACTTGTTTCATGGTGCAGGAGCGTGGGGATTTTTCGGGGCGCCAACGGAGGAATCTGGTGCCGTGGCGGAAGCGTCCGCCGGTGAAATGATCGAATTGAACTTCGGCGACGAGTTTGTTGTCCAGGGGCTGCCATTCCATGGAATGTTTTGTGCTCCAGCGACTTAGTCCGCCGGGGGCTTTGCCGGTGAATCCGGGGGGCTTGATCATTTTTTCGAGTTTTTTGGTCAAGGCCGGGCGATCTTCGTCGTGGATGGAAGAACAGAAGCCTACGTGGTCGAGTTTGCCTTCGCCGTTGTAGAGGCCGAGAAGCAGGGAACCGACCAAAGGCTTTTTTTCCAAGTAACGAAATCCGCCCACCACGCAATCGGCGGTTCTTTGGGTTTTAATTTTTTGCATGCCGGTGCGTTGGCCGGTTTGATAAGGCAAGTCGCCGCGTTTGGCCATGACGCCGTCGAGGCCGACGCCCATGTGGAACCATTTGCGGGCGAGGACGATGTCGTCGGTTAGGGGAGACAGGCGGACGGTACCGTCTTCCTCTAAATACTTTTTTGCGAAAGCTTCGAGAGCTTTGCGACGTTCTCGGAGAGGGAGTTTCACGAGCGATCGTCCTTTTTCGTCAACCAACAAATCAAAAACGATGAAGACGCAGGGTGTTTCCAGGCTTAATTTCAGGACGCGGCCGGCGGCGGGATGTATGCGTTGCAATAAATCGTCGAATGAAAGATTGCCGTCGATTGGGATTACGATCTCGCCATCCAGAACAAATTTATTGGCTTTCACCTTTTTTAATGCGGCGACGAGGTCGGGGAAATATCTCGTTAACGGCTTGCCGGATTTCGACTGAAGATCAACGAGCGATCGGTCGCGGAAGGCGAGGCAGCGGAAGCCATCCCATTTGGGCTCATATTCCCAGTCGGGACCGGTGGGTAATTCGGCGGCGGGGAGCGCCTCCATGGGCGAATATTTTTTTGTCAGCGGCAAGGTCATAGGAATTTTCCCAGGTTCACTCTGCCGCGTTCGGCTAGCAAAGGCTTCCACAGGTCGCCGATTTTGCGCAGGCGTTGGGGAACGTTCAGCATGGTGAAATCCGTCATGCGGACGCCGTGCTCCACTTCTTCCCAGGTCAGCGGAGTGGAGACCGTAGCTTCGGGTCTGGGCCGCACGGAGTAAACCGAGGCGAGCGTTCTGTTCCAGGCATTTTGATTGTAGTCGGCCAGGACGCGCTTGGCCGGACGCTTGGCGATGCGATATTCAGCGGTAATAATTTTCGAATTGCGCAGGGCCATCTCTTTTGAGAATTCTTTGGCGAAAGCCCACACCTGTTTCTGCGCAGGGCCGCGCACGATGGGGACATACACGTGGATGCCGCGCGATCCGGTGGTTTTTGCGTAACTTTTTATTTTTAGTGAGGCCAGAGCATCGCGGACGATTAGTGCCGTTTCCAAGACCTGGTCGAAAGTGGCTCCTTCGGTGGGGTCCAAATCAAAATGAAGGTAGTCGGGGCGGTCCGCATCGTCACAGCGTGCGTACCACGGATTTAAATCGATGCAACCGAGATTCACGACCCAGAGAAGCGAAGAGAGATGGTTGATGACGGGGAAGTCGATCACGTTGCCAGAATGATGTTCGATGGAACAGATCGGAATTGATGGAGGGCGCGGCGAGGGCGCGCGTTTCATGAAGAAGAATTCTCCGGAGATTCCGTTGGGATAACGCTTCATTACCATGGCGCGGTTTTTCAAGTGGGGAAGGAGCCAGGGCGAGATGTCGAGATAATACTGGAGGAGGTCGCGCTTGGTTAGTTTTAGCTGGGGCCAGAAGATTTTTTGCAGGTTCGTGAGTCGTACGGGGCCGCCTTCTAAGGTTAGTTCGGCTTCGTTGACGCCCGTCGGAATGGCGGCGGCGCGTTTCGAACTGGGGCGATTCGCGTTCGGCTGTCTTTGACTGGGCTTCGTTTTGCGCATTTTTTAAAGCTCGATGTTGCCAACTGCGCCTGCTCTATTCGTAGCGCAGGGCGACTAGCGGGTCGACGCGGGTGGCGCGGCGCGCAGGGATGTAGCAGGCGGCTAGGGCGACCAGGCACAACAGGGCGGCGACGGCGGCGATGGTTAGCGGGTCGTTGGCGTGCACGCCGTAGAGCATCGAAGCGAGGTAGCGGGTGACGGCCAACGCTATGGCGACACCTGTTACGGCGCCAACGAAGGCGAGCGTCAAGCCCTGTTTAACGACTAGGCGCAGGACGTCACGTTCTTGCGCTCCCAGGGCCATGCGGATACCGATTTCGCGGGTGCGGCGAGAGACATCGTAGGACAGCAGGCCGTAAAGGCCGACACAGGCGAGCGCAAGCGCGAGCAAAGCGAAGAAGGCGGATAGGCGCGCGATCAGGCGTTCCTGGAATAGCAGGCGGTCGATCTGCTCGGATTCGCTGGTGGTGTGAAAGATTGGGATGTTGGCGTTCAGGTCAGCGACGACGCGACGGATTGCGGGAAGCAAGGCCTGCGGGTCAGCTGCAGTGCGCACTTCAAAGGATGCGGGCATGCCGCTTTGCGGAATGTACATGGTGGCGGTGATTTCCTGGCGCAAAGCACTGTATTTGGCGTCGCGAACCACGCCGACGATTTCGTAGCCCGAACTTTTGGGGCCGACATTTTCACCGCCGGCTGATTGCCCAAATTGTTTTCCCAGCGGATTTTCTTTGTCGAGATATTTCGCGACGAAAGCTTGATTCACGATTGCGGGCGTGGGCGCGGAACTGGAATCGGCGTCACGGTTCGAGGCTGCGATGGCGTAATCGGAAGCAGTAAAACCGCGGCCTCCGTAGAGCGGGATTTGCATGGTGCGGAAGAAGTCGGGACCGACGGGCAAGATATTCGCTTCGGACTCCCGGTCTTCAGGCGTTCCGGGCCAATGGAAACCGGTGATCATCAGGGCGCCGCTGAGGAGCGGGACTGACGAAAAGCTTGCAGACTTCACGCCCGGCGTTTCAGAAAGGCGGCCTTGCAGGTCGCGATAGAAACTATCGATCTGCGTGTCTTTATAACCAGCGATGGATGGGTCGATTTCAAAAATAATCAGGTTGTGGGAATCGAAGCCGACGTCGATGCTGCGCAAATTCCGAAGAGTGCGAACGAGCAATCCGGCGCCAACGAGCACGACGATCGCGAGCGCTACTTGCGCTACCACGAGCGCGTTGCCGACGCTGAACCATCGGCCTCCGTCCTGGGCTACGCTGGCCGAGACGCCGAAGCCTTCCTTTAGAGTTGGGGTTAAATCAATTCGCGCGCTGCGAAAAGCGGGGGCCATGCCGAAAATAATTCCGGTGAGAAGAGAAATCGCGGCGGTGAAGGCGAGGACGCGCATGTCCAGGCCTGCGGCGAATCCGAGCGCACGAGTCTGATTGTTGGATACGAACGACACGATCAGGTGCGCGCCCCAATAGGCGAAGAAAATTCCCAAGGCTCCGCCTGCTGCCGAGAGCATCAAGCTTTCGGTTAGGAGTTGGCGAATGATGCGCGTTCGGCCTGCTCCCAGTGCCAAGCGCACAGCCATTTCTTTTCGCCGGGCTGAGGAACGCGCAAGCATCAGGCCGGCGACGTTGGCGCAAGCGATCAGCAAAATAATTCCTACGGCGAGCATCAGGACATAGAGCGGCTGAGCGTAGCGGCTGCTTGTGCCGTTTAATCCAGAGTGCGCGGGCACGACAGTGAGAGTTGGTTCGTCGGCTGGAGTGGATAAGGTGCGTACCTCTGCTTCGGCTGGAGGGGCATTCAGCGTTTGGCCCTTTGCAGCATTCGGCGACGGGGTTGGAGGCGGCAGCTGGATATTTCCCAGAGGTTTTTTCCCCGGGGGCAGAGGCATCGCCTTGAAAGCCATGTCCGGACCCGCAGAAGGGCCGCCCGGACCTGGGCCGGGGCCGATCGGAATTGAGCCGCGGAGAGGAGACGTCCCGAGTCCGGCATCAAACATCGGCACAGCGCCGTGAATCATTTCGTTGCGGAAAATTCCGCTGAGTATTGCTTGCGCTTGTGGCGCGGGAATTTCCGGTTTCAGCCGGCCGATAATTGTGAGCCACCAGAACGCGACGTTACTTTGGCGATGATCCCAACGCGCGGGGTTGGTGATTCGTTGTGTGTCGGCGAGCGGAAGCCAAATGTCGTAGTCGCTTCCGGGAGTAATGCCGGTGAAACGTTGTTCGGCTACGCCGACGATGGTGAAAGGAACGTCGTTCAACTGAATGGTGCGACCAATTACATCGCGTGAGCCGCCGAACGCACTCTGCCAGTAGCCATAATTGAGAACAGCGACAGAGGCTGCGGATGGCTGATCGTCACTGGGCTCTAGCACGCGGCCCAGGGACGATTTGACTCCCAGCGCACGGAAAAAATCACCGGAGACGACCTGGCCGCTGATGACGCTGGCAGGACCATTGCCGGTGAGATCGAGGCGGCCAGTGTTGGAGAAAGCGGCGGCTCCCGAAAAGACATTTGCCTTTTCAATCTCGCGGAAAACAGGCTCGGAAAACGAGCAGCCTGACGGATTGGAAGCGCCAAAACGCATGTCGGTGGCGCAATCGCCGGAGGACAAGTAACCGTGAATTTTGGGGGCCTTGTGCGCGCTCCATCGCAGGACAACTAATTGCGCCGGGTTGTTCACGGGGAGGGAGCGCAACATGACCGCGTCAATGAGGCTGAAAATTGCGGTGTTGGCGCCAATGCCGAGGGCCAACGTGAGAATGGCGATGGCGGTGAATACAGGGGATTTCGCCAGCATGCGAAGGCCGTAACGCAGATCCTGCAGAAGCGTTTTCATGGTCGCACCTCGGAAAGCAGCCTTGGACAGAGATATCATATTCACGGCCGGTTCAGCCAACCTATGTAACCTGTAGACGCGGAGATTGTAAAACGGATAGCGGTTTGGGTGGCCATGGTCCCAGCCGCCACGTTCATCTGGAAGATTTGGCAGATGTGCGAGAGGGGAAGAGGAGGGAGGCAGCGATTGTGGCGGCCAGGATTGTGGCGATAACGGCCAAGGAAATTAAGGAGGGGATAGAAAAGTGGTCGCCGAGGACCATTTTTGTGCCGACGAAAATTATTATGGCGGCCAGGCCCTGATGGAGGAAGCGGAAGCGGGGAAGGATGTCGGCGAGGGCGAAGTACAGGGCGCGGAGGCCGAGGATGGCGAAAACGTTTGAGGAATAGACGATGAAGGTATCGCGCGTGATGGCCAGGACGGCGGGGACGGAGTCTACGGCGAAAATAATATCCATGGCTTCCAGGGCGACTAGCGCGAGAAGCAAAGGCGTGGCACTCCATTTTCCATTTTTGCGGACCAGGAATTTTTGGCCTTCGAATTCATTTAGGACCGGGAAAAGTCGGCGCGTGATGCGAACCAGCCAAGTATTTTCGGGGTGGAGTTCGCGTTTTCGCGGAAGAAGCATTCTAAGGCCAGTGAAAAAGAGGATGGCGCCGAAGAAGTAGACGATAGGATGAAATTTTTGGAGGAGCGTGATGCCTGTGAGAACGAAAACGGCTCTTAAGACCAGGGCGCCGGCGATGCCGTAGTAAAGGACGCGATGTTGCAAAGCGGAAGGAATATTGAAGGCCCGGAAAATCAGGAGGAAAACGAAAATATTGTCCATGCTCAACGATTTTTCTACCAAGTACGCGGTGAGGAATTCTGTCCCGGCTTGAGGGCCGCGATCAAAGTAAACCCAAAGATTGAAAAGCAGGGCGATGCTGATCCAAGCGGCGCTTTCGATTAAGGCTTCTTTTAGGCCGATGGTGTGAGGGCGGCGATGGAGGATGCCGAGGTCGAGACCCAGTGCGATGATTATTGCTGCGCCGAAAATTATCCAGATGTGTAGAGGGGTTCCCAGCATGTGTGACTAGGGCACCGGTGTTCGGAGAAGTCTAACCTGCCGCGCGGCTAGGGAAAAAGCTGAATGTTTTCCGGCGTGTGAGCGATCTCAGTTTTTTGACGAACGCCGCCGCAACATGCCTGGGAGTTTCTCTAAAATACGGTTGGATATGTGGGAGCTCTTAGCAGGCTGGGCTGCCCTAATCTACTTTAGTTGTGGCAGCATTAAGGGTCTTTAATAAATATCGTGGAGGAAATGGGGGGGACGACGAGACGTCATACCCGGAGAGCCGGGATTATTTCTTCTTGGCTGACCGTTGAGCGCGCACTGCGGAGTTGGCCGCCACCGCGGCACGGATAAGATTCTTCAGAGCACGCGCATTAATCCTATCGCCTTGGAAAAAATCGATTGCTCGCCAAGCGTTGCCTCCGAGGCCCGCGTTGAAGAGCTTGTCAGGATCTGGGAGGCTCGCCCCGTGGGAAAAGGTAAGCTTCACCTTATCTTTGTGGGCGTTGGCGACTGCGATTATTCCATCGTGAGACCACACTGGGCTTCCCATCCACTTCCATTCCTCGATTATCTCCCGGTCGGCCTCAAGAATGCTCTTGCGGATGCTGGCTAACGTTTTGCCACGCCAGTCTGTGAGTCCTGCAATCAGTTGGTCAATACGTTCCGATGGATTCATTGGATCTTTATGCCTCCAATTCTTGTCCCGTTTTCATGCCAGTAGTCTTATTGGCCGATCCCTTCGAAACAAGTCGTCGAAGGACATGGCCTTTCCACATGCAAAGTCCCGAAAGAACAAGTACAGGAACGAAGACAAACCGAGTAGCGGGCGCGTAGTTTGGAATTTGTTCGAACGGACTATAAATATAACCGAGTATGGGAATTGCCAAGACGATGTGAATCCAGCGAAAAAACGAACGTTTGGTGGCTTCTTTCATGATTAATTTGTCCTCCATTCGTCGGTGATACCCTATCATTTACTCGGGCCTAGCTTTGAATTGTGGCGTTTCGATACCGAACTGCTTGGCGTACTCCGCGTTCAGCCGCTGCCAGCCCGGGAACTTCATCGCCTCACCACCGACGATGCGTCCAATCGGCTCACCCGCGAGGAGCTGCTCAAGGACGTCGAAGCAGATGTGCCAGCCCGCGGTGCCCCACGAGATGAAGCGGCGATCGATGTTGTGCCACAGCGTCAGGCGCGTGCCGCCGCCAAAGGCCTCGAGTTCCCAGCGGGTATCGTTGTACTCAAGTCTCTTGGGAGCGTCGGCTCGCGTCACTCTTGTTTCCAGCGGCGTGGGCGTTCCCACCCAGGTAAGTTTCACCGTTCCAACCGTACCCAGGCCCCCATCGACGTCGAAGGGCGCCCACTCGTGCAAATGCGCCGGGTCGGTAAGAGCCTGCCAGACTTTTTCCGGCGAGTGGCGCAGTTGTCTGACGAGAATGAGCGTCCACGTCTCTCCGTCCTTTCGTACCTGCGCTCCGCTGGCCGGACCCGGTGCGTACTGTTTGCGGTCGGTCATCTATCTTCATCCTTAGCGGGAATAGCGTGCCAGCTGGGTGAGCTGAATAAGGTTGCCGCAGGTGTCCTTCAGCATCGCAATGGTCGAGCCAGTCACGTCGGTGGGCGGCATCGTAAACTCGGCGCCGCGGGCCTTGATCCGCTCGTAGTCGCCTTGACGTCGTCGGTGGAGAACATGGCCGCGGGGCCGCCCAGTTGAAACGTCGCCTGCTGGCACGCTTTGGCTGCGGGTTGGTCGTTCAGCGCCAGCTGCAGCTCGGTGCCGTCCGGCTCCTCAGGCGAGGCCACCGTCAGCCAACGAAATGGGCCCTGACTGAAATCGGCCTTCTTGGCAAAGCCCAGTACCTCGGTATAGAAGCGCAGGGCCTTATCCTGGTCGTCCACGTATACGCTGGTCATTTTAATTCTCATTTCGTTTCTCCTCTGTCACATTCGCGGTTTGGGCCGCCTCGTCTTCTCCTTGTCTTCCTTTGCGTTGGTGTTGACTGTTCCATGCGGTCGAGGTGGCGTTCGAGAGCATCCAGGTGAGCGGACCAGAACCGACGGAACCGAGCCAGCCAGGCATCCACCTCCCGAAATGGTTCAGGTTTCAGCCGGTAGAGACGGCGCTGTGCATCCACCGTGGATTCCACGAAACCGGCCTCGCGCAGCACTCGCAGGTGCTTTGACACGGTCGGCTGCGTCATACGTAGCTGACGCTCGATCTCTCCCACCGACTGTTGTGAGGAGACCAGTAGGCCCAATATCGCGCGGCGGTTCGGCTCCGCAATGATTTCGAATACAGATTCCATTCCCTTGATATACTCCACAGAGCATATACGTGTCAAGGCATATAAAGACAGGAGCCCAGACAACGGTTCTAGTCGGCGTGCGGGGATGCACCGTCTGATGCTTTCTGGCCGGGTGCGATTCAAAACGTTGCGCGCTCCGGCCGCCCTGGGGATGAACGCAACAGTGCAGTGACTTTTGTGGGTTGAGTTGTGGATTGAAGCTGTATGAACCAATCATTCCCAAGTGGTTTGTGAGCGGGGACGACGAGACTCGAACTCGCGACCTCTGCCGTGACAGGCGGTATGCGCACGGCCTACGCAGAATCAGAAGGTTAGGCGTGCGGTAGTCGGCGACCGTTGGCTTTGTTGCGCTGCATTGGAAATTTTGTGCAACGGGTTGTATAACGCTAATGGGTGTAAACAGTCACCCACTGTCGTCGAAGACTGCGATAGATCGGCTTCCCATTCGGCGTGCGTCATTACTCCGACCTTAAACACCCGCGGCCGCGACTCAAACTAGTTTGCGACCACGGTAATCACGATGGCGGGATAGTTGTTGTAGACAGCATTATAATTAATTTGCCAGGAGGCACCCGCTGGCGGCGTTGGAAGGTTCAGCGTGGTGAACGTACCGATGATACCGGCTTGGGCAACGACGACCGGAGATGTCTGACCAACGTAGGTTGTGTAACCGTTTGACATCGTAATGGTTAGTGTTCCGTCCACATCTGCCATGCCACTCATCTCGGGGAACGCGGTCGTGAGTGGATAGTCAACTCCGAAGACTTCCATGAGATTAGATTTATTGGTCCCCGTGAAGTTGCCGCTTACCGTAAAACCATTGTAAAAAATGCTGTTCGCGTGGGTTCGAACCGGGACCATTTTGCTACCCGTGAGATTGACGTCACCAGTGATAGTACCCGAACCGTGTATTGTTCCGCCGTTAACCGAAAAGCTCGCTGCTGAAATGCTCGCAGGCCCAGTCAGTGACGTAGTGCCTTTTGTTTGAGTGTAAATCCCTGCACAATTCAGAGTGCTGTCGCCTCCAACGTCGATGGTTCCAGTGTTAGCGATGCTGCCAACCTCGAATACGGCAGGAAAGTTTTTGACACCGGTTATGGAAATGGTTGCGGAATTCGTCAGCGTGTTAAAACTAAATGTTCCGTTGGCGTCGAACAGCCTTCCTGCCACAATCGTGTTACCGCTCACTGTAAGGGCATCTTCTTTAAAATCCAGTTTACCTTCCTTGTTCACGGTGAGAGAACCCGTGATGTCCAAGGTTTTATTGGTTTCGCTGGAAAGCGTAGATACCGCAGTTCCTTTTGTGCCTCCCAGAACAAGGGAATTGATAGTTACGTTCATGTCCAGGATCGCGTTATCTGTACCACCCGAATCAATTATTACGTTATAAACTGTAGTCCCGTCGCTGCTGTTGTTTGGAACTCCATTTGACCAATTCGCCGGATTGCTCCAACAGCCATTACTAAAGGTTCCCGCGCAAAGCGCTCCCACTCCACCCCCGGTCCAGTTGTCGTTAACCACCGTTTGGCCAAAGGCGACTGTAGGACAGAAACATGCTGCAATGGTGGCAAGAAGGAATAGCACTTTGTACGACCCGACCGAGTTCGTATCACGAAAACGTGGTGAGCGCATGCCCGTTCTCCTTTAATGGGTTCGGGAAAGGCAAAACTGCTAAAAATAAGATGAGAATAAACTATCGGATAACGTATATGTCAAGTTTATATAATTTACTTCTGCCGTTACCCAAGAAGTTCGAAACCGCTAGGCGATTTGTTCGTGGTGAATTTATCCCACTGGATTTTTAGAAATTCAGAATTCTCTCTGAACGGGAATAGACATAGAATGCAGCCCATGCCGACCTTCAAGAAGGTTGAACGAGCACAGGTCATTATCCAAGACGGACAAGAATTACACCTCAAGAAGTGTGCCAAGTGTAGGGCAGAAGGCGCAGAGCAAAGGCGGATATTTTCGTGCAGCGAGCTAAGGCATGTACATCCACAAATCGCTGAGGTCTCCCCTGGTTCCTCCTGCAAAACCATAGCCGCCGAAAAGCCACAGGTTTCCATTCGCATCGGTCCATGCAGCCGACCGAAGACGAGCGCCGGGAATATTTCCCGGGGCAGGCGTACCTCCAGCGCCGTATACTCCATTTTGATTACCTAATTTGGCTCCGGAGACCCACACCCATTGACCGTTGCTATATTTCCAAAGGTCGTTCAAGAAATCTTCGTTGCCTGTCGAATCGAAACCTTCTCCGCCAAAGAGCCAGAAATTTCCGGACGAAGCGACCCAGCTAACAGGATTCCCCCGCGCACCGGGCATACTCCCGTTACCATAGGTTCCCGGCTGGTTGACTTGAGAAGAACCAGACATCCACGCCCATTGGCCATTGCTGTACTTCCACAGGTCGTTGAGCAATCCGGTTCCGGCAGAACTGGCCCCACCGAAGAGCCACAGGCTTCCCGACGAATCTATCCAGCCAACTGCCCAATTCCTTGCACCAGGAACATTTCCAGGCGCCGGTAAGCCCTGAGTGCCGTACACGCCGCTTTGGTTGGGCAAATTGGACCCAGAAACCCAAGTCCATTCACTATTGCTGTACTTCCAGAGGTCGTTGAGCTCTCCAATTGAGCCATTTGAATTAATGTCTATCCCGCCGAAGAGCCACAAATTTCCGGACGCATCAATCCAACTGATGGCGCCAGACCGTGAACTGGGAATGTCACTCGCAGCGGGAACCCCAAGAGTGCCATACGTTCCCTGCTGCTCCGCGAGGTCAGAGCCACCCATCCAAGTCCATTCGCCAGAGCTGTACTTCCACAGGTCGTTGAGCGTCGACTCATTGCCCTTGGAATCGAAACCATATCCTCCGAAAAGCCAGAAGTCTCCGGACGTATCGGTCCAACTGACAGCTTGGTAGCGGGCTCCGGGAATATTAGACATTGCGGAAACACCGAGAGAACCATACGTACCTATTTGGCTGCCGAGATTGGACCCGCCCATCCATGTCCATTTACCGGCGGAGTATTCCCATAGATCGTTCAATGGAAGAAATGCCCCGGCCGAATCGAAACCGTTCCCGCCGAATAACCAGAAATTCCCGGACGCATCGGTCCACGTGACGGGAGTTTGTCGGCCTCCGGGATTATTGTTCGCGGCGGCCACCCCCAGGGTCCCGTAGACACCACTCGTGCTTACAGTGTTGAGACCCTTCATCCATGTCCATTCGTTATGGCCGCAGTTGATTTCTATATTTGTGACGTTGGCAGTAGCTATCCCGGAGCCACCGGTCAGGCCGCAAATCTGGGTTGGGTTGGAAGGCTGCGCAGAAATCGTGACGCTATACGGACTCCCGCTGGCAACAGCGGTGGCAAACGTAAAGCTTCCGTTCGCGCTTACTGGCAGGTTGTCGTGCAGATTGTTCTGTAAAATGAGCCCGCCATCAGTGCCAGCGAGGTTTACGACAGTGACGCCGATGCTGAACGTCCTGGGTGGGGGGCTCATGCTATTGCAAGCAGCGAGAGCAGATAGGGATACCACCGGAATGATCACGGAGAAATGTTTCGAAACGACTCTCATAACGGGGCCTTCTCCTCTGCCACGGCAGGAACCCTCTGAGTGATGTGCCACGTGTAAAACACAGGATCATTCACGCACGAGGGAGATTAACAGACTAGAATGATGACGCAGGGGTACATAGCCTGTGCTGTGCCATAGCCGATACTATCAACCGCCATCAAAACGCTGGCTCGACGTACTAAGTCCTGACAAGTCGACTAAAATCAGGGCTTAGATCGTCCGAAATTAATGCGCGAATTCGGTCGAGCCTGCGATAGATCTTGAAGGGTTTTGAATTGCGCGATGGACTATAATCCGGGAATGGCATCCGCAGGGCAGAGTACCGAGCGGGCTCGGCAGGCGCAAGACGTTGACGCCATTCCCACTCTGGCGTGGTCGGCTCGTCCCGACGGCTCCGCTGAATTCCTCAATCGGCGCTGGCTGGATTACACCGGGCTCTCGGCACAAGAAGCATCGGATTGGGGCTGGACTGCGGCGCTTCACATAGAAGACCGCGACAGGCTCATGGTTTTTTGGCGGCACTCGCTGGATTCTGGCGAGGCCGGTGAGATTGAAGCACGCCTGCGCCGCTACGATGGAGACTATCGTTGGTTCCTGTTCCGTATAGAGCCCGTACGCGACAATCACGGCGGCATCCTCAAATGGTATGGCGCCAATACTGATATCGAGGATCGCAAGCGCGCCGAGGCACTACTGGCCGCCGAGAAACGGACCCTGGAAATGATCGCCAGCGGGGATCGCCTGGCAGATATCCTGGCAAGGTTGTGCGAAACGATCGATGCTCAGGCCAGTAACATCAAGTCCGCGGTAATGCTGATGGACGCGGACGGCATGCACCTTCGGCCCGCAGCCGGTCCTCGACTTCCCAAGGGCTGGGTTGAGGCCATCACTCCATTAAAGATTGGCCCTTGTATAGGTTCTTGCGGTACTGCCGCGTCTCGGAAGCAGCGGGTGATCGTTTCCGACATTGCAACAGACCCCTTATGGGCTAACTACCGAGACCTTGCTTTGAGTCACGGCTTGCGCGCCGCGTGGTCTCAGCCACTACTCTCCAAAAATCAAGAAATTCTTGGCACCTTCTGTGTTTCCTATACGGAGCCTCGTACCCCTAACGAGACTGATCTGCAACTAATCGAAGGCGCGGGCCACATCGCCGTAATCGCCATCGAGGGAGAGCGATCGCAGGAAGCATTGAGAAGCGCCTTTGAGGAGATCCGGAACTCGGAAAAGAAACTTCGGAAGATCATCGACACGATCCCGACACTCGCGTGGTGTAGCTTGCCGGATGGTACGGGAATATTTTGGAACCGGCGATGGCATGAGTATACGGGCTTATCCCTTGAAGTAGTTCGCGGCTGGGGATGGCAGGATGCCATTCACCCGGAGGACTTGAAGGAAATAACAGATAAGTGGCTGGGATTTTTGGCCTCTGGCCAGCCGGGCGAAGTCGAGGGAAGGCTGCGTCGATTCGACGGGACGTATCGATGGTTCTTGTTTCGGGCTGAGCCATTGCGGGACGAATCGGGCGATATTGTCAACTGGTATGGAACGGATGCTGACATCGATGACCTTAAACGCGCTGAAGCTAAGCTCCGACAGGATGAGGAAGAGCTTCGGCGCATGACCGATGCAATTCCACACACGATCTTTGTCTTGGATCCGAAGGGGAAAGCCATTTACGCAAATCGCGTGGCGCTTGAATATACCGGACGGTCACTCGACGATGTGCAAGCCGACGATTTTCGGGCGAGTGTTCTGCATCCTGATGACGTTCGGAGATTTTGCGAGGAACGTCACAAAGCTCTCTCCGGTACGGCTCCATTCGAAAACGAGCAACGGACTCTGGGAAAGGATGGTAAGTATCGGTGGTTCCTGTTCCGGTATAACCCGTTACTGGACCAGAGCGGACAAGTCATTCGGTGGTATGTAACAGGGACTGACATCGACGATCGTAAGCGCGCCGAAGACAGCATGAGAAACGAAACCGTCGCGTTGCGCGAGGAAATCGTGCGCTCGTCCATGTTTGAGGAAATTGTTGGTTCCTCCGAGACGCTGCGCATAGTGTTGGCGCAGGTTTCTAGAGTAGCTCCCACGGATTCGACGGTTCTCATCCAGGGTGAGACTGGAACCGGCAAAGAGCTGATCGCCCGTGCGATTCATAATCGGTCCAAGCGCGCGAACCGCGCTTTCATTCGTGTCAACTGCGGTGCGATTCCGCCTTCGTTGATTGCTTCTGAACTGTTCGGACACGAAAAAGGTTCATTCACCGGAGCATTGCAGAGACGTCTAGGACGTTTCGAATCAGCCGACGGCGGGACGATTTTCTTGGATGAGATCGGAGAACTGCCCCCAGAGACACAAGTCGCCTTGCTGCGGGTTCTCCAAGAGCGGGAATTTGAGCGTGTCGGCGGGAATCAGCCGATTCTGGTTGACATACGAGTGTTGACAGCCACCAACAAAGATCTGAGTGCTGCAGTCGCTGAGGGTTCGTTCCGCGCGGATTTGTTCTATCGACTCAACGTTTTCCCGATTAAAGTGCCGGCACTTCGTGATCGAGTGAACGACATCCCGTTATTGGTGGAATACCTGGTAGACCGCTACGCCAAGAAGGCCGGTAAGAGAATTCGAAGTATAAGCAAGGGCACGCTGAATTTGTTCCAACGCTACGACTGGCCCGGTAACATCCGCGAATTGCAAAATGTGATCGAGCGGGCAGTGATACTTTGCGACGGGGAAATCTTTTGTGTTGATGCCAGCTGGCTTACGCCGGTCGCTCCCAAGACAGCTGCCTCGAGCGTTCCACTGATCGAAGATCTTGCCGAGCGCGAGAAAGTGATGATCGAAAACGCGCTGCGTGAGTCGGGCGGCTTGATCTCTGGCCCGACGGGAGCCGCTACGAAACTGGGATTGCCGAGACAGACGCTAGAATCAAAGATTAGAAAGCTGGGAATCGGCCGGCGTCGCCTCAAGACCCCGTAGTTTCCCAATCAGATTTGCGAGCTTTTCTTCATTGGCAGCCCGCGCTTCGATTCCTGCCCGATTTCAACAAGCTTAGACAGCTTCTCCCGTGCGATAGCGACCCCCGCGGCGTGATGCTGAGTTTTCAGCGCCACGCCGAAATTACGGCGTGACTTCAAAACCTAAATATCAACGATTCAAGTAATTACAAACGGCGCTGGTATTGCAATCTATGGGGGTGTGAAACGAGCGTCGGGTCGAGCATGACCTTGAGGATCGAAAGGTGTTCCGAAGCACACAGCACCACCATTCGACTCATCGGGCGGATGCAGGCACAACATTTGGCGGAACTGGAGATGCAGATTAGGGAGAGTGGATCGAAGGTGGCCTTGGATTTGGAGGAAGTGGACTTGGTCGATGTTGAGGTTGTTCGCTTCCTGGGGATGTGTGAAACACAAGGAGTCACACTGCTCAACTGTTCGCCCTACATACGCGACTGGATCGGCAAAGAACGATTAGAGAAACAGGAGAATAACGATGGCTAAGAAACTGGAGGGAAGGATTGCACTTGTTACGGGCGGCTCGCGCGGCATTGGTGCGGCAATCGCTAAGCGTTTAGCTGCGGACGGAGCGAACGTGGCCATCACCTATACGAAAGGTGCCGATGCGGCTGCGTCGGTGGTTAAGGAAATTGAACGCGCTGGCCAAAAGGCGATCGCAATTCGGGCGGACGCCGCGGATGCCAACGCCGTCAACGCCGCGGTCGAAAAGACTGTCGGGGCCTTCGGTCGGATCGACATCCTGGTGAACAGTGCTGGCACAGCCATCCCCAAGACGTTCGAGGAGACTACGCTGGAGGAGATGGATCGCGTCATTGACGTCAACATCCGCGGCACCTTCGTCGCCACGCAAGCGGCGCTGAAGCACATGAGGAACGGTGGTCGCATCATTATGATCGGTTCGTCCGTAGGCGAGCATGTCGTGGTTCCCGGCCTAGTGCCCTACTCGGCTACAAAGGGAGCCGTCAAGATGTTCACCCAAGGCTTGTCCAGAGAGGTCGGGTCCCGAGGCATCACCGTCAACAACGTGCAGCCAGGTCCGATTGACACGGATTTGAATCCCGCCACCGGCGATTGGGCGGTACCGCAGAAGGCCGCCACAGCACTCGACCGCTACGGGCACGTCGATGAGGTCGCCGCGCTGGTAGCATTTGTCGCCGGTCCGGAGTCCTCGTACATTACCGGGGCAAATCTTACCGTGGATGGCGGAATGAATGCCTGAACCGACGCACACGAAGGCCAGCTGCGAGTCTCGGCGATGTGATTCCGCAGGACGGGAAGGGCCGTTTCAATTGCGAGACCGAAGGCATGATCCGTCCGCAATACCTATCAAGTGGTGGGTGTCCGAAGGCTAATGTGGTGGAGAAACACAGCATCTCTTCTGAGTTAGCACAGAAACTGCAAGGATAAAGCCGTGGGGAAAGTTAGAGAACTTGGTGGTGCGTGGCTTCTCTTTAGTAGAAGGAGTCTGAGAGAGTCGAGATTCATGAAAACATTGATTACAAATAAGCTATTCACACCAATTCAAGTCGGATCCATGGAACTGAAGCACCGCGTGGTGATGGCCCCGCTCACTCGCTCGCGGTCCGTTCAGCCGGGGAATATTCCGGGTGACCTCATGCTCGAATACTATTCGCAACGGGCGTCGGACGGTGGCCTCATAGTTTCTGAAGGGACATCGATTTCAATCGCAGGCGGAGGGTGGTTTGGAGCCCCCGGCTTGTATTCCGACGAGCAGGTCGCGGGGTGGAGGAGAATCACGGACGCCGTTCATGGGAAACGCGGGCACATGTTCTCCCAACTGTGGCATACGGGGCGTGCTGCGCATGTGGACTCGACGAACGGCAACACCCCTGTCAGCTCTTCCGTCAACCCCGAGTATTGGCAGGATCCAACGATAAAAACCTCCACGCCCCACGGTTGGCTACAGCCTTCGCCTCACCGGGCGCTTGAAATCAGAGAAATCCCGGGCATTATCGTGGATTATCGCAAAGCCGCTGCGCGCGCTAAGGCGGCGGGTTTTGACGGCGTTGAGCTTCACGCGGGTAACGGCTACCTGCCTGATCAATTTCTGCAGGATGGCATCAATAAGCGAACCGATATATACGGTGGTTCGATCGAAAATCGATCCCGCTTCTTGCTTCAAGTGGTTGAAGCACTGGTTTCCGTGTGGGGCGGCAACCGTGTCGCGGTGCGCATCGCACCGAGCGGAACTTGGAATGGAGTATCGGATAGCAATCCGTCCGCGCTGTTTGACTACGTGGCAAAGCAACTAACCCACTTTGGACTTGCGTACTTGCACATCATCGAACCGCGCATCAAAGGGAACGTGCTGATCGCCGAGGGCCAAGGGCCCATTGCGACCGCGAGGCTGCGAAAGATATTCACGGGAACGATTATTGCGGCGGGGGGTTTTGAACCGGACACTGCCGAGGCTGCTGTTCGAGATGGCTATGCGGATTTGGTCGCCTTTGGACGGCATTTCCTCGCGAATCCCGACTTGCCAAAGCGCATCAGGCTCGGGCTGCCTCTGAATGCGTACGATCGGGCCACGTTTTACACTTTCGACGCTCGCGGCTACACCGACTATCCGTTCTACGAAGGGCGAATCGCAGTCGCATGAGTACTACGCATTTCTCAGAGGCGAGCACGGGAGGCTGGTGACCCTTTGTTCGAAAGACCGGACTGGGCGAAATCTTGTCTAGGGGGTGAATTCATGCAGCTCGGAATGATCGGGCTCGGAAGAATGGGGGCGAACATGGTGCGGCGCCTGTTAAGGAAAAGGCACCAATGCGTAGTCTTCAACAGATCGCCAAAACCGGTGCAGGAGTTGGTTCAAGAGGGAGCAGTGGGAACTGATTCGCTGACGGATTTTGTGAAACAGCTCGCGAAGCCCCGAGCGATATGGTTGATGGTGCCGGCGGCTTCTGTGGATCGAAGTATCGCCGATCTCGTGCCGAATCTCGAGGCTGAGGACATTCTTATCGACGGCGGCAACTCTTACTACGTCGATGACATTCGTCGCGCCAAGGAGCTCGCACTAAGGAACATACATTATGTAGATGTGGGGACGAGCGGCGGCGTATGGGGTCTTGATCGCGGCTACTGCATGATGATTGGCGGGGAAAAAAGCGTGGTGAAGCACCTCGATTCGATTTTCGCCGCGCTCGCGCCAGGGTCTGCTAGCGCGTCGCAAACACCCGGACGCGAATCTTTCGGCGGAACCGCCGAAGAAGGCTATCTGCATTGTGGCCCCAACGGAGGCGGACACTTTGTAAAGATGATCCACAACGGAATCGAGTACGGCCTTATGGCGGCATACGCCGAGGGACTTAGCATTTTGCGCAGCGCGAATGTGGGCAAAGCGCAGAGTTCTGTCGATGCGGAAACTACACCGCTGCGCGATCCTGAGCACTATCAATTTGACTTCGATCTGCGTGATATCGCTGAGGTGTGGCGGCGCGGCAGTGTGATTGCCTCGTGGCTACTTGATTTGACTGCGGCTGCCTTGGCGAAGGACCCAACCTTAGCCCAATTCGAAGGCCGCGTTTCGGATTCGGGCGAGGGCCGCTGGACGATCAAGTCCGCGATTGACGAAGCGGTTCCGGTCCCGGTCCTCTCTGCGTCGCTCTATCAGCGTTTCGCCTCACGCGGCGAAGCGGATTACCAGCACAGAGTTCTTTCTTCGATGCGATACGGGTTCGGCGGTCATTTGGAAAAAGCGGCCTCCAAGTAGCTCCGTAGAAAGGACTCGCACTGTGTACGTTCCGGCTTGTTGGTATGTACGGGTGCTTTAGAGCGGGAATAAAACGGACGTTGCCGCTCGTGATCGGTCCGCTGCGACTGCCGTGTGGCCGAATCGACGAGACTCTCGCATCGACGTTGCGGGGAAAGGTCTTTATGGGCGACGAACGGATCGGCGCGACTGATCAAAAAGGGGCCCACGCTCCTTCGATGGCGCAGCTTTTCGCTTCGGCTGAGAGGGAGCTGTCCGCGTTTATTACTGCGGTCAATACTCTGTTCGGAGCTGAGCAGGCACAGCAGGCGGGCGAAGACTGGATGGAGGAATTGGAGCAGACGGATTTCCCAAGTGCAGCCCCAGTTATTCGCTGGCGACGGGTAACCATCGCGGCAGCTTCCAGGCTCGCGGGCCGCGTGAACGGTCTCGCTCGAGAGGTTAAGTAGTACGCAGCGCTGGAGGAAATAATGGTTCAGCAGAACAAAACCGCACTGGTGACGGGCGCTTCTCGTGGAATTGGACGAGCCATTGCGTCAGCGCTTGCTAACACGGGTGCACATGTATTGGTTCACTACCCACGCTCCGCACAAGATGCGGAGTCTCTCGTCGCCACCATCCGCTCCAAGGGAGGCCGCGCGGAGGCGATAAGCGCAGACCTGGCGACTTCGGAAGGAGCAACTTCGCTAGCCAAAGAAGCCCGCTCAATCGTTGGCGACCGATTGGACGTACTCGTATTGAATGCTGGCATCTCCAAAGCTGCCACCATCAAAGATCACAGCCTGGAGGATTTTGGCAATCTCTTTGCGACGAATGTACGCAGTCCGTTTTTTCTGGTGCAGCAGCTTCTGCCCATCCTAGATGAAGGATCGAACATTATCGTGATCTCTTCGCTCGGGGCTCACGCCGTAGTTGGAAAGTCCGGTATGGAAAACCCTTCGATCCTTGCTTACGCCTCAAACCAAAGGAGCACTCGAGATTCTGGTCAAAAACTGGGCGGCCATTCTAGGAACCCGAGGCATTCGCGTGAATGCAGTCGCGCCAGGCGTGATCGACACTGACATGTCGAAGTTCACAAAGACTGAGGCAGGCCGGGACGCCGCGCTAGGGATGCAGGCATTGAAACGGATCGGCAAGCCGGAAGATGTCGCGGACGTCGTCACGTTCCTTGCGTCAGACGCAGCCCGCTGGATCACGGGAGCCAGCATCCCTGTCGATGGCGGGTCGAAGCCTGAGGGGCGTTCGACACCGTTTTAAGAGATTAAGGAGGCACTAGCTATGGTTTCACCCGTTGCTTTGAACGGCATGTATGTGATTTTGGGGGCGAGCGGGAACACCGGCTCGATCATTGCCGATTTCTTGCTATCGAAGGGTAAGAACGTGCGCGTCGTAGGTCGCGACGCAAGACGACTGCAGCGCTTTGTGCCTAAAGGTGGAGAGGCGCTCACCGGCGACATGAGCGATGCGGTTGCGCTAACCAAAGCCTTCAGAGGCGCGCTTGCGGCCTACCTGTTGTTGCCGCCGATAACCTCCCGGGAGGACCAGGAGCGACAGAGCGATGCGATCGCGAAAGCCGTGAAGGAGTCCGGTCTGCGCTACGCAGTGTACTTGAGCAGCTACGGCGCTCATGTCCCGGAGGGCACCGGGCCAGTCACGGGGCTGCATTCTTCGGAGCAAAAACTCAATGCTATCGGCGGTTTGAACCTTCTGCACCTGCGCGCCGCGTACTACATGGAGAACAATCTGGCGGCGATCAGCATGATTCAGGGGATGGGAATCTTCGGACACGCACTGCTACCCGACCTGAAGCTGCCCATGATGGCGACGCGCGATGTTGGCGACTATGCCGCCCAGCGCCTCCTGGATCTGAATTTTTCCGGCAAACAAACCCGCGAGCTGCTTGGCGAGCGCGACCTGTCGATGGCGGAAGCGACCGCGATCATTGGGCGTGGCATCGGCAAACCGGATCTGCGTTACGTGCAGTTTCCCTATGACCGGATGCAGCAGGTGTTAGAGCAAATGGGTATGCCGCCGACGAAAGCCGCGGTGTACATCGAGATGTTCAAGGCCATCAACACCGGAGTTCTCGCTGCGCAGGAGCCGCGTTCGCAGGAGAACACTACACCGACTTCGTTTGAAAAATTTGTGCAGGAGGTCTTTGCGCCTGCATATCACGGCAAGGCTGTCACCGATTAGGGCTCACCGCCTAGGTGACACCGATTGTGGGTGCCCGAGATTTTCGGAAAGCACCTCCTGAAAATTGTCGTGCAAAACGGTACGCGCCAGGCATGGCGAAACAAGGCACGAAGGACGGCACGATGTTGTTCGTTTTGAACGGCGCTAGGCAGTAAAGCGAGAGTGACAGGGGATACGACAATCACAAACTGGAGGAATGAAAACATGCCGGACCATCAGGACGGAAGTATTAGTCGCGACGAGCTTGAAAAAAGGGCTTACGAGGTTTACTTGCAGCGCGGTGCGGAACACGGTCATGACGAGGAAGATTGGCTGCTGGCCGAGGCTCAATTAACCGAAGAACGCAATCTCGACCGTGAAACCTCCGAGCCTCTTAAGACGCAAAGCGCGGGGGTATGATGGCGCGTTGAGTCTATCGTCCCAGATCGACCATCTCGATCCGGATTAAGGTTCCACTTAATATCCGCGGTTTTGCTGAGCCATTTGTGTTACGGAGATGGCTGCCCAATAACTCTTATTGGGCCGATGCTGTAACACATTGATTCAACATGCGCTCTTCTTCATACAAAGAAGGCGTTCAGCATGTCCAGGTCGGAGATGAATGTAATTGCTTTGACCTGGGCTGCCACCGGACTCGGCAAAACCAAAACCATCAGCAGGGTAAGAACGGCGATTGTATGGAGAACACCCAAAAAACCTTTGCTTAACACGCTCCTCTTTGCGGTCTGGACCAATCTGCTGACAAATCCGCGGTTTCGTAAAACCGTGCATGTGTCGTGCAACAGGGGGTTGAACACACTTCTACTACGGGTGAAAGCCGCTAAACGAATTGGACTACGGGGGCCGATCGTCCCAGTCTCCCCAGGGCAGATCGAGAGGAGAACTACACAGATTCCTACAATCAGACCGGAAATACGAAATCAAGCGGGGATTCAATAAAATGGTGTTACGGAGGCATTAACATCGCTATTCCGGCTGGAAATATTTTCTAACACTTCAACCGGAATTCAGAAATGTCCGATTATCCGTCCACGTTAATTTTGCTGGGGGTAAATCCAAATGCGCCGCAGTTCGAACCGTACCGCGCCGGCAATACTTTCGGCGCTGGAAGCGGCGGATGGTCAGTTGTGTGCCGGATGTGATCTCGAGCGGTTTCTTCAAATAACCTAGCGCAGGTCTTGCGCCATGCGCTTTCGCCTCCACTGAGTTCCAGTGCTCGTTACCGAATGCCAACCCCGACGCCACAGACGGTTCCGGAATCTTGGCAACTTCTCGCTGTAGAAAGATCCTCGAACGCGTATACATAATACGGACCGCTTGCGGAGAGACTGAGAGTGACGTACAGGCGTCCACGCACGGAATCAACGGCGGCGCCTCCAGCAAAGGCAAAACCGGCCGGCAGCGGGAAAGACGACATCGAGGGTTCCGGAATGAGTTCTCCGGATACGTCATTTCTTACTTCGATGCTGGGCGTCGTGGGGTTGCCGAGGTAAAGATGATGCAACGCGTTGTTGTCCTCGACGAACGTAGGGACATAGTTCAAGGGTTTCGTTTGAAGAATTTTTTCCGAAGACCCATTCACGATCTGCAAGTCGGTTCCCGAAACTGCGTAGATCAGGTTCGCTACCGGATTGATTGCAAGCACGGTGCCGCCGAAGCTGGTCGTTGTGACGAGATATGTCTTAGGATTAACTTCTTCGGAAACAAAGACGCCGGTATTGGGATATACCTCATATTCCACATAGAGCCGACCCGTAGTGGGATTAACGGCAATAGAGCTCATTGTTCCCCCTGATGGTATGGGCCCCTTAACGATCTTAAATGTATCAGCATCAATGGCAAATACCGGATCGTTTCCCGGACCACACTGGGCTCCCACCCACATGATCCGCGATTTGCCGTTAAACACTACTTCACCGGGACAGTACGGGGATCCGACGTTCACGGGGGTGACAATCTGCGTGTTCGTCGACCCGGAATAGATGAGGACGTTATTGCTGTACAATCCCCCGGTCCAGTAATTGTCATTCTTCAGATCCACAGCTGTTCCGCTTCCAGTCACAGAGGCCAGGATTGAGTACGTGCATGAAGCGTTCCCAGCTATTGGACACGTGCTTCCATCAATCACCGTGACTCCCTGCGCACTGTTGAAGAGGGTACTCTGATAGAGGAGGTTAAGAGCGGGATTCAATGCAAGGGCCTGAGAGGATGGAACCTGGACTTGGCCCAAGATCGGCATGCATCCATTCGCACATGTGCTTTGGGCGGATGCACCGGCGACTGCGGCCAAGGAGAAAAGCAGAATACAAATACTTTTTCCTACCACGTCCATTTTCTTTGAGCTGAGAGAATTCATCAAGTCCCCCGAGATACGAGTTCCCGCATCTTAGTCCTTATGGGCGTAGAATAAAAGGTATTAAAAAAACGGTAACCTCCCAGCTCACTCTCGCATGATTTTCAGCGGCTCGGATCGCATCTATTCCGGGATCACTTCAACTTCAGGTACTCTGCCTTTGCGGCGTGGAGGATCGGGATATTGGCGTCAGCATTACTCCAGAGCGTGAAGAAATCATGATACGCGGCGCGGGCTTTGACGAAGTCGGCTTGCATGGCATAGGCGCGGGCGAGGCCGAGATAGGCTAGGGCACCAATGGGCTCGTTCTGCACAATGCCGCGATAGTCAAGGATTCTCTGAAATTCGGCCACGCCTTCGCCGCTCCGATGCGCAGCTAGGAATGCTTCTCCGCGCACATAGACCGGATAGAGCGCTGGCGTGAAAGCAGCGCCGGTAGGTGTCCCCATCTCATAGGGAGCGGCGGACTGAAGGGCTTGGAGGGCCTTCGGGGCATCGCCGCGACTCAAGGCGAGCTGAGCACGAAGCGGAGGCAGGTAGTTAAACTGCACTAAAGTATCCTCCGGCAAGCGCTTGGCCAAGTCATCGGCCAGTTTCTCGACTTGAAGTTGATTCCGGGCGGAATCTCCCACTAAAGCGAGTGCTAGTGCTGCTCCGTACTGCACAGTCTTGCCCGTCGAAAAACTCAGTGCAGCCTCAGCTCGCCGCCTGGCCTCAGCTGAATTCCCGACGAGCGCTTCTCGCAGGGCTGCATCGGCTTCGTAACCTGCCGCCGTTTCCTTGTCCAAGGACCGCTCGGCTGAAGCCACCGCCCTGCGAGAAAACTCTCGAGCCTTGCTGATTTGGCCAGCATAGGCAGCCGTATCGGCTTCGCTCGCTAGCAGCACGTCTTCCCACCCTGGCCGACCTTCTGACCAAGCGATTTGCTCCGCCATCCTCGCCGCATCGTTCTTGACAAACGCGAGCTGGTACAAAATCAAGTGCAGAAAAGGAGAATCTAGATTTTTTGCCTGTGCATCTTGGGCCGTGGTCCAGGCCTGGTCCAACCGACCCAGATAGAGGTACGTGATGACGATGTTCGCATAGCTCTGACCGCTACTGGGATCGAGCCGCAGGGTCTCGAGCAATTCCGCGAGCGCCTTGTCGTAGTGTCCGAGATTAGTGTAGATGCTACCCAGGTTCCCTGGCGGCACATCATTTCGCGGATAAGTCTGTTGCCATAATTCATAGACTTGGCGCGCCCGTACCAAGTCTCCGGTGAAAACGTGGTAGTAGTGAGACTCGATATAGAAATTCTCGGGAGCACTCACCCTCTCGCGCAGCTCGTAGGCTTTTTGCATGCTCTCCGCCGCCAAGCCGGTTTCCCCGAGATTGAAATAGCATGAACCGAGCATTGCATAGGCCATTGCGAAATTAGGGTCGATGAGGATGGCCTGTTGGAAAAATTTCGAAGCGCTGGCGGGATCGTACCTCGTTACCATGGTCTTCTGTCCCAAGCTGTACGCCTTAATGGCTTCGAGCGATGACGTTGTAGCCTGCGCGATCGGCGTATCGAATTTCTGAATAGTGCTGAGCGATTCTCCGAGCTGGTCACGCAAATCCTTGGCGCCCCGATCGAGGCCATCGAGGACCCTTTCCCTGCCCGCCGCCTGCACTTGTTCCTGCGCTAGAGAATCTCCCGTCGCACAGTTGATCGCGTTCAAGCCGATGACGTACTTGTTCCCCAGATTCGCAATTGAGCCCGTGATGTAAGCTTTGCTTCCTGTCCGCTGGCAGAGATCACGGATGATGTCTGGCGTCAGCTTCGCGTCCGCGGGCTTGGTCATCAGCTTCAGCGTATCGGCGACTTTCTGGTCGGAAAGAATATTCAAGAAGGGTGACTGGCGCACGCTTACAGAGAGCGCCTGCTTGAGAGTGTCATCAAAGACCGTCTCTCCGGTTGTGTTGGTGAAATCCGCGAGTACGACGGTATCGGTGCCGCTCAGCGCATGAGCACGGCGCACAAAATAGAGCCAGCTGCCACCGACTAGGGCGAGCACGGCGAACACAACGCCCGCGATTAAGATCCATTTGAATGGGCGGGCTCCGGGCTTCGGTCGTCGGAATGCATCGTTTGTTGCTGCTGACGAAACGGATAGGGAAGGGCCTGGCGCTTCCTTCTCCCGGAGCCCCGACTCCATGTCGCGCTTCAGCCGTTGCAAATCGGTGCGAATCTCCGCAGCGGATTGGTAGCGAAGCTTTTTATCCTTCTCTAGCGCCTTGTTAATGACGTCTTCAAACTTCGGCGGAATATCAGGATTCAATCGCAGTGCGGGCACAGGCACATGGTGAAGGATGGCGTCCGTGATGAGAGCGGAGCTGTCTCCGCGGAATGGCAAAGTTCCAGTGACCATTTCGTAAAGAACGACACCAAAGGAAAATAAATCTGTGCGGGTGTCCAACTCTTTGGCACTCAACTGTTCGGGTGACATGTAGGCTACCGTACCTACTATCGTCCCAGGTGCGCTGAAGTCTTCCTCGTCAGCGCGGGTCAAGGCATCTGTTCCGAGTGTTGCATCGTCTCGGCCGGAGTCTGTTTTCGGAGTTACTTTAGCCAAACCGAAATCGAGAATCTTGGCGTGCCCACGCTTGGTGACAAAAATGTTAGGTGGCTTGATGTCGCGATGGATGATGCCTTCCGCGTGCGCAGCATCGAGCCCGTCGGCAATCTCAATCGCTAGGTTGAGTACAGTTTCAGTTGCGACAGATCGGCCACCAATTCGGTGCTTCAGCGTCACACCATCTAAGTACTCCATCACGATGAAGACCTGTCCGTGATCGCGGTCAATCTCGTGGATTGTACAAATATTCGCGTGGTTCAAGGCCGATGCAGCTTTGGCCTCCCGCTGGAAGCGGCCCAATGCCTGAGAATCTTCAGCGACGTGATCTGGAAGGAATTTCAAGGCAACAAAACGGTTGAGTGTGACGTCCTCAGCCTTGTAGACCACACCCATACCGCCGCCGCCCAGTTTTTCGAGGATGCGGTAGTGCGAAATAGTTTGGCCGATGAGTGATAAAGAATCCACCATCAGGCGCTCATCTTAGGTTGAGGCAGGAGGCAAGTCAACGGAGAGAGATTGCGTGGGCCAAGCGGCAAGCCGATGATCTTGGAAAATCTTTCGAAGCGAGTTGTAATCCCGGCGCTAAAACGCTGCGCGATCTGTTTCCAGCAGGAATCAGCGCATAAGGCCGAGCATGAATTTAAGCTACATGAATGGCTGCCAGCGTGGCATGGCTGGTATTCACTGCGGCGTGGCGTAGCAACCACTCTAGCGGGCCTGACGAAAGACAATGGACTTGCGTCGAAGAGATTACTAAGGCATTCAAATCTGGCGACTGCAAATCGGCACCCTATGCACGACGTGCCCGAAAATACGCTTTCGGCGATGGAACTGTTTGAAAAGTTGTGCAACGAGAGTGCAACGTCGGCTACCGCGATACCAGACTAAGTCACTGAAAATTATGGCGGGGACGACGAGACTCGAACTCGCGACCTCTGCCGTGACAGTAAGCGGGCTTTAAGTACTTTCAACGACGTAGAAAGCACGGACGGCGCAGTAAGTCATGGGAAGTACATCATAGTCACGTTAATGTGTATCGCGGTGTATATCGCAGAGCCTCCCGTTCGGAGTCTGGCTTTCGCCAGCGAACCGCGATTGCTGGTCTCGCTATTTTCATGGCCTGCGTTTTTCTGCGGTCGGTCCACGTAGTCGTCCAGTTGTACGCTTGACGTAACGCGTAATTCCTGGTAATTTGGAGTACTAGGTGATTCTCAGCTACCGGGACAAGAGAACCAGAGACTTCGCCACCGGGAAACGGGTCAAGGCATTCTCTGGATTTGAACGATCCGCCCGGCTGAAGCTGGACCGTATGGAGGCGGCTGTGTCGCTACGCGACCTTGCCGCGTTGCCAGGCAACCGTTTTGAGGCGTTGGTAGGGGAGCGTAAAGGACAATACAGCATCCGCATTAACGATCAATGGCGGATCTGCTTCGAGTGGGCTGAGCAAGCACCGGGACCATCGAACGTGGAGATTGTTGACTATCACTAGGAGCATCGTTATGGCACTCCCTATTCTCCATCCGGGTGAACACTTGGCTGAGGAACTGCAAGCGCTCGATATGAGTGCGGCTGAGCTGGCGCGAAACATCGACGTCCCGACCAATCGCATTACACAAATCTTGAACGGAACGCGCGGCATCACAGGTGACACCGCCTTGCGCCTAGCTCATTTCTTTGGCACAAGTGCTGAGTTTTGGCTGAATCTGCAAGGGCTCTACGACCTGCGCCTCGCTCAGGAGAAGGTCGGCAAATCCATCAAGGCGCTTCCAAGGCTAAAACGAAACGATCTCGTCCAGGCATGATAGAGCTTCGAGCAGACTGCAACGGCAGGGGTAGAACTAAGCCATTTGACGACTCTAAGATTGCGCTTTTTCTGGGATGTTCTTCTCGACCATCGGAATGAGGCGAAAATCCGCAACATTATGAGGGCCGTTTGCACCCACGCTATCCACTACGATGACCACCAATCCAATTCGCACCGTACGACAGAGTGCGAAACGAGAACGCAGCATAGTCCCTTTGACGGCAGAAGAGCTCCAAAGACTGTTTGCCGAATTGGGACCGCGAGAGCGCACTCTCGTTCTTCTCGACGTTCCCACCGGAATGCGTAGAGATGAAGTGTTAGCCACACAATGGTGTGACATCGACTTCGAAAAAAAGACGCTCAACATTCGAAAGTCGATTTGGCAACAGCACCTCGGGCCGGTGAAAACAGAAGAGAGCGAAAAGGGAATGCCGCTGGACGACGAAATGATTACTGATCTTCTGCGATGGCGTTCCAAGACGCTTTACGCCGGAGAGCAGGACTGGATCTTCGCCAACGAACGAATGAAGGGTCGTCAACCACTTTGGCCGGAAGCTATCGAGCGGAACTACATCCGACCGGCGGCGGAACGGGCCAAGATCACTAAGCGCATCAGCTGGCACGTATTCCGCCACACATTTTCTACGCTTCTCGCCGAGAATGATGAGGATGTGAAGACAGTGCAATCCCTGATGCGTCACGCCAACAGCAATATCACCATGAACATCTACACCCACGCGGTCAGCAGTAAGAAGCGGCGGGCCCAAAGCAAAGCGGTGGAAATGATTCTGCCGGCAGAAGGAGCGACACCAGTGCCGGCGGGCGTCGCCTAATGTGTATTTTCTTGTGTATCGCGCCGATTTTCCAAAAGTGAACTAAGTACTTTGGAAAGAATGGCGGGGAGGACGAGACTCGAACTCGCGACCTCTGCCGTGACAGTGCAACATCTTTTGGTAACTGCTTGAAACTACGCGGCACGGATGGCTACCAAAACCGCGCTTAGGAATCCCAAGTAACAATTATCGGACCATCAATGGACCAAGAAATAGACTCTGCCGCTGCAACTCCTTTCGCGCGATCAAGGACGGCGGCTGGTCCAGTTCTGGAGCTTAAGTCCGGGGACGCGCTTGAACTCGCGTTCATTGTTGGTGACGAGAGTGAGCCCCGCGGATTTGGCGTGAGCAGCGATCCAGAGATCGTTGCCACCGATCATCCCACCTCGGGCCTCCAACGCGGCGCGAATCTCGCCGTAGGCTGTTGCCGCTTCCCCCGGCAAGGGAAGCACAGGCAAAAGAGATACAAGTCGCCCGAGAGATTCCAGAGCATGTGTGCGTTGCTGGCTTCGCTCTGTGCCAGAATGTAGCTCGCCATAGGTAATCACGGATATGACGGCGTCGCCATGCTGCATTTGGCGGAATCGCGTGGTCACCTCGGGGGGCCGGTTCTGCCGCAAATAGATGCAGATATTGGTGTCGAGCATATAGCGCGCGCTCATCAGAGACCTTTGCGGAGCTGTGGATGAGGGTCTTTGCGCTTCTTTGGGAACATGTCCGCTGGCAACTCGGCTAGCAAATCCAGCACGCGGACCATTCCGCCCGCTTTCTCTCGCAATACGATTTCGTCGCCGCGCCGGAAAATCTCAACTTCCGAGCTTTTGACCCGAAACTTTTTTGGCAGCCTCACAGCTTGGCTGTTCCCGGACTTAAATACGCGAGCGACGGCCATGATTTGCCTCCCGGATATATATACAGCAATGTATATACATTTGCAAACGCCAATTCCGAAGCTCTGGGCGAGCAGAGGCGAGAAGGGGCGCAAGGGGCACAGAGACGCGCCCTTTTTGTGTCCTTCATGGTTTCAGTGAAATTCGTGCAACGCGACCTCTGCCGTGACAGTTAGCGGGTTATAAGTACTTTCAATGACATGGAAGAGCACGGACGGCACCCCAAGTCATTGGAAGTACGTGATAGACAACGATATTGTGTATCGCGATGTGTATCGCGCTCGGTCCCGAACAACTCCTTAAGCGTTGTTCCGGTAACCGTGTAGCGCGGAAACAACGGTACTTCCGGCAAATAGGTCTGCAGATTTCGAGGATCATCAGTCTCTCTTCGAGAAGCTCGCAAAATATGCGAGCCATTTTCAGCGAACGTTCATCGTTCCAGTGCAGCCAAAAACGAACCCGGCAATACTACATCTCGAAGCTCCCCCGAAATCCTAAGGCAGCGCGAATTACGCCGAGTGTCCGAAACGACGTGAAAAGGGATGGGTCAAGCATCAAACGCCCTGGCATAGCCCTCCTGACTCACAAACTATGCCCGCTGTGATAAGTAAACGAGTCTGCGCAGATTATAGATTACAGCTCGAAAAAGTTCGAAAAATTAGCAGAGCCGAGAGATTTATACCTGCGTGTGCACTGAAACAAGAGAAACGGTAATCCTCAGGCTTCGGGAGATACCCGCGTGGGCAGCTAGCTGTTTACCGTATCGTGTTTCTACATTCCGCAAACATCAGATGGGGTATGCGATCGCTGACCGCGTGATGGTGATCCAGCGCAATTCAGTGAATTCTTCCAGGGCCGCGGTGCCTCCAAAACGTCCCCAGCCGCTGTGTTTCATTCCACCGAACGGCATCTGAGGCTCGTCGTGAACCGTCGAACTATTGATGTGGCACATGCCGGTTTCAAGCCGCTCGGCCATTTTCATCGCCTTGTTAACGTCACGGCTGAAGATCGCGCTCGAGAGGCCGTATTCCGTGTCGTTCGCGATCTGTACGGCGTCTTCGCTATTTTCTGCGACCACAATAGAAACAAGAGGCCCACAAGACTCCTCGGCATAGACGCGCATGTTCGGCGCAACACCACATAGCACCGTGGGAGCAAAACACGGGCCTGATGCTTTTCCGCCGCAGAGCACGCGCGCGCCTTTGCTGGTCGCGTCCGCAACGAGAGCTTCTAGCCGTTCGATTGCGGCTTTATTGATGAGCGGACCAATCTGCGTATCCGGTTGAAGCGGATCCCCAACCTTGAGGGTGACCGTCTTGGCAACGAGTCTCCGCGCGAACTCTTCAGCGATGGGCCGCTCGACTACAATTCGCTCGGTGGACATGCAGATTTGCCCTTGGTTCATGAACGCGCCGAACTTCGCGGAGGCCACTGCCGCGTCAAGATCCGCATCTTCGAGAACGATCAGCGGGGCTTTGCCTCCCAACTCCAGCACTATCCTCTTCAGATGCCTCGCAGCTTTCTCGGCGATGATACGGCCTATTTTCGTCGAACCCGTGAAATTAATCCTGCGCGTCTTGGGATGTGCGATCAATTCATCCACCACGTCTGCGGCGTCCTCTGGTGCATTCGTGATTACGTTGATCGCCCCTTTCGGAAATCCGGCCTGTTGCAGTACTTCGGCGATGAGGAGATGCGTTCCCGGCGATTCCTCCGACGCTTTTAGCACCACGGTGTTCCCGTAAGCGAGTGGGAGAGCGATCGCGCGCACGCCAAGGATGAGCGGCGCGTTCCAGGGTGCAATTCCCACAATCACGCCAACAGGTTGCCGCGTGGCCATGGCTACAGTGTCCGGAACATCCGACGGAATGATTTCTCCGATGACTCCATACGTTTGCGCGGCAGCTTCGCGGAAAATTCCAGCGCTCAGGATGCAGTTGAACATCCCCCAGCCGAAAGTGCCGCCGGTTTCCTCCGCGATCAACCGCGCGATCTCCAGCTGTCGCGAGACCAGCACATCGGCCGCTTTCAGAAATAGACTACGGCGCATCCCAGGAGATGCCGCGCTCCAAGTTGGGAATGCTGCAGAGGCAGCCTCCACGGCGCGCTTAGCATCTTGACGTCCACCCGCGGCCACGCGCGCAATCGCGTCTCCGGTGAACGGATTTTTCTTTTCGAACTCTCCGCCACTGGTCGCATCAATCAATCCACCGTCAATGAACATTGGTTGCCTTCTTATCGTATTTGCCGCCACTCATCTCTCCTCGAGTCTCGTTCACATTATCGGCCGAATCATTGCCCGTATATAGATCTCGAATCTTGACCCTTTTAGCAGTGGATCGAACACCCCAGCGCTCGAGCTCTCTTTTAACCGCGAACCTCTTGAGCGTCAAGGTGTCAAATCCGTCGCGAAGGGAAGTATGTGAATATCGGCGATGACGCGGCCTCCTGCAGTTGGGTTGCTCGCCTTACCGAAGGAACTTTGACAGGTCACCGCTCCACTCAGCGCGTCGGTCTTGACGTGGTAATCTAGCCTCGCAGAGTCCGTCGTAGCAATGACCATCCAGGATTCTCACTCGGGAGAAACTCCCGCAGGAGAGGCCTTGCTCTTGATCTTGTTTCGCCCGACAAAGATTGCAAACACAGGCCATCCGCTCAGGATTAGGCCAATTCCGATAATTGCATGCAGAGGTGAAGACAACACAGCAGTCAGCACAATGCCCAGAGCCGCCACCGTGAAGAGAACTGGCAGCCAGGGATAACCAGGCGCGCGGAAGGGCCGGTTGATCTCGGGCCGACGAATTCGCAATACGATCACTCCGGCAACAGCTAAGCCGTAGAAAATCCACGCTGTGAAGATCACATACGTAAATAGTTCCTGAAATGTGCCCAGCAACGTCAAACAGGCAGCCCATACACCCTGAACCACAATGGCAAATACCGGGGTGCGGAAACGCACGCTTACGCTTCCAAACTTTCGGAAGAACAGGCCTTCTGCAGCCATCGCGTAGTAGACACGCGGGCCCGTCAAAATCATGCCGTTTGCGGCTCCAGCCATGGACACCAATATCAGCACAGAAATGAAGAGCGCAGCAGCTCCTCCAAAAACAGAGCTGACGGCCGTGGCTGCCACGCGATCTGTTTCTAAGATCTGTGTAGGTGTTAATACGCAGTAGTACGCAATATTCGCAAGCAAATAGGTGGTGGCAACGATGAGCGTGCCATAGAGAAGCCCGCGGGGCAGATCTCTTTTCGGATGCTTGAACTCACCTGCCGTAAAAGACACGACGTGCCAACCTTCGTATGCCCAGAGCACTGCAATCAGCGCAATACCAAAATGTGATGGATGGAATTCGAGAGGCCCTTTTGGCCAAAAGCTGGTGTCCAACATATCAGCGCGTCCGCGAGAGAACAAGAGCGCGACCATAAGTGCCAATCCGCCAAGTTTTGCTAGGGCGAACACGTTTTGCACAGCCTTTCCAGACCGTATGCCCCCGCAATTCACCCCAGTGAGTATGAGCACACCAACGACGCCGACGACCTTTTGCTGGGTTATCGTGAGCGACACGATCTGGGCCAGATAAATTCGGAACGCAACAGCCAAAGTTGCAATGCTGCCTGAGTGGATGAGCGTCAGTAGACCCCATCCATAAAGAAAGCCGACAGTTTTTCCGTAGGCTTCTCGGAGATAAACATACAGACCTCCTGCTCCCGGGAAAGCGGCTCCGAGTTCGCCGAGGGCGAGTGCGCCGAACAGGCTCAAGAGGCCCCCTGTTATCCACACAAACAGAACTCCGGAAAGACAAGACAGTCGGCTCGCTACACTATTTGGCACTAGGAATATGCCCGACCCAATTACTGTTCCCGCGACGATTGCCACGGCGTCGCGCAATCCAAGTTCGCGAAGGAGTCGGGTTTGGCTGTCTGACGGAGCAGTGGGGGTGGGGGCCATTAGTAGCCGTTAGCTCGTGTACCGGCGAATACGGTAGGCTGTTTCTTCCCCCGCTTTGCCGAACGGCGCCACACTTGGGCATTGACGATAATTCTCACACGCCGCCAGGAACACGTTTAAGTTCGCTACGCATGCGACTCTGAAAGGCTAGCACTCACGGAACAGGGCGACACTCTGGCTCGACATACTCATATACGGCCTTAGCAGTCAGGGAAGTTAATATCTCCACTGCTCGGCGCTGCTGCAAATGTGCGAGACGATCGAGCGTTATTTCAAAGGTGGAATCTCGAGCCAACAAGGTTACCGAACAACCCTCGAGCACTCCGGGGATTCCGGTTACATCCACAACGGCATGTTCCAGTCCAACCATCACAATTGGCGCAATTTGGCCCAATAGATTTGCAACCTGTCCTTCCCTCGATACCAAAATCGAATTCGAGAAGCCAACTGGCAAGACTCCCAAGCGCGTCTCTCTTAAGGCGACGAGAGCTCCGCCAAATCCGAATTTGCTTCCAACCGGAATGCGACGCAACCCCCCAAGGACGGTACTTACTTCTTGGAGCACGGCCCGACTACCAAGAGAACGGGTCTGATCGGGGTTTTTCACATTCGCTGGCTCAATCCCGAAGAGTAGCTGCCCAGGACAGACCGCGTTTGCTTCAGGGGCCTTCAATCCAAACGCGATGCCACTGGAGGAAAATGCCTGAACCACGAGGGGTAACTTGACGTGTTTACGGATTTCCCTCACAGACCGGCCAAATTCTCGCATTCGATCTTTGATCCATGGCAGTTCGTTGACGTCAGAAAAAGGGAGGTGTGTAAAAACCCCATCCAGCTTGACCGAGGGGAGCTTCGACACAATTCGACCTGTCACGGAAGCTGCGTCGGCTGTCGAGACGCCAAATCGACCCAACCCGGTGTCAACCTTCAGAAAAAGCGACACGGGGCTATTGACAGCTCGAGCAACCGCCTCTGCTTCTTCGTACGATTGGATTCCAATCGTTATGCCGGACGCAGCTAAGACATTGTCTTCTCGGTTGCCAACGGTCGGAAAAAGCAGAATCCGGCAGGTAATGCCCCACCGGCGGAGAGCAATGGCCTCCGCAGGACTACCTACGGCAAGCCATCGAACACCGTCGCCCTGTAAGCATTCAGCCACCGCCCTGAGGCCGTGGCCATAGGCATTGGCTTTGACACACGCGATAATTTCCTGGTGATCGGCCACCGATTGACGGATCAGCCTCAAGTTGTATCGCAGGGCGTCGAGATCAACGACCGCTCTCAAGTGCGGAGTGGCAAATGTTTCGAACGATTCCTTCAGCTGCTGTTCCGACGAACTGTTGGCGATCGCATTCACGCGCTCCGGCTGCCGACCACGCTTTAGCATAACAGGCACCTCATAAATCTATTGGCTTCAGATGTGAGCCGCTAACTTTTTCAGGGGCACAGGAAATGGTTGTTTCAACGATGATACACATATTGCGTTTTCAAGACAGCGACACTATACACGGACGCTTTGACGCGTGTAAAGATGAACCTATTATCTAGAATACTGGGGTTATGCCGCAAGAACGCAGTGAGACACATATTGCGTTTTTTGATTGACATATCAACAGTCATCTCCTATAAAGCAGGCATCCAAGCCGGCACGGTCGACTCGTTACAGCGCGATCGGATCGTTGGAATGGCCGGTCCGAACGGAAAAGTGACACACACACCTCTTCTGTTAGGCGCGGAAGGTGAAGTGGTGTCCGATCGCGGAATGTGCATATATTGTACTGAGCAGCAGTCCGCACTCTTTAGCTCCATCTCAGGTGTCAGTCGATAGATGGGAGGATTACCGTGAGAGCTCGGGTCGCCTTTTCATTTTCCTTTCGGTTCTGCTTATTGGTGGTGCTCGCTCTCGCAATGACATTGCCAAGTAGCGCACAGTCAAGCGCGTCTCTGTCTGTCGCTGAGCGTATCCAGAAGGTAATGAATCGACCTGAATTTGCGCATGCCAATTTCGGCATCGAGTTTTACTCGCCGGATACCCGTAAGGCAGTCTTCTCGCTTAACGATCAAGAACTGTTCGTACCTGCTTCTACGACGAAACTACTCACGGAAGGGACAGTGCTGGCAAGCCTTGGGGCGGACTTCAGATTCTATACCCACATTTACCGGACAGGAGCGGTGGACTCAAAGGGTCGGCTGAAAGGCGACCTGGTGCTCGTCGCAAGCGGAGATCCAAATCTCTCGAACCGCATTCAATCCGATGGGACGCTAGCTTTTGCAAATAATGATCATTCTTACTCTGGCAACGCTCTTCCAGGAGATCCACTCATCGTGATCCGCCAGCTTGCGAAGGACGTCGCAGCAAAGGGAATCCGGAAAATCGAAGGCAGGGTCCTAGTTGATTCGAGCCTTTTCCCAGAAACGCCATGGGAGGGCGAGGGCGGAGGGGGTGTCGTTATCTCCCCGATCGTCGTCAATGACAATCTTATTGACCTCGTGATGACGCCAGCAGCGAAAATTGGTGATCCTGTCGTCCTCGATTCTTCACCAGCGACCTCATACGTCAAATTCATCAACCACTTAACCACGGCAGGCGCTAACACCTCAGTTAGTCTGGATCCGCCTCAGATCAAGACGAATGCGGACGGCACAGTGATCGCCACCCTGACTGGCAGTTTGCCGCTTGGTGCCCCTCGAAAGTACGCACCGTTTTTTGTTCCGTCGCCGACCGTATTGGCAGAGACAGTGCTGCGCGAAGCGCTGGAGGAAGTGGGCATTAAGGTGAAAGTCGCGACGATAATGCCCGCACCCGACTTTCAATCTTATCGGCGTTTTTATGCGGCAGAGGCTGAAGTTGCCGAGCATATCTCGCTGCCGCTGGCAGAAGAGATCAAGGTTACGCTGAAGGTCAGCCAAAACCTCCACGCTTTCATGGGACCGTACCTGCTTGGCGCGCTTGTGGCGAAGAATGCAAAGGACCCATTTAAGGCCGGCTTTGCTGTCGAAAAGAAATTTCTCGAAGACGCTAAACTGGATCTCTCTGGTGCCTCGCAGGGCGACGGCGCAGGCGGCAGCTGGGCGGACCTATTCACTCCGGACTTCATGTGTCACTACCTGGCTTATTGGACCACGCGCCCGGATTACCCTACTTTCTTGAGGGGGTTGCCGATCCTCGGATGGGATGGGACGCTTGCAGATATCGACCGAACATCGCCAGCCGTAGGGCACGTTTTTGCAAAAACGGGCACGTTTGATTCCGAGGACACGCTCAACGACATAGTGATGCTGAATGGCAAGGGGCTCGCCGGCTATGTAATCAGGGCCGACGGCAAGCGGCTCACTTTCGCGGCCTATGTCAATCACGTTCACATGCGACTCAGTCCAGAGGCCGCCGCCCACGCTCTCGCGGAGGCGCTCGGCCAAATTGCCGCAGCCGCCTACGATGCTCCGCTCGATGAGATTGCCCCGGAGGAGCGACATGAAACTCGCGAACAGCGGTAAGGCACTCCTTCTGAGTGTTATGCTTATCTTCATCGGTTGGCGGGGTGCGGCGGACCCCCAGGTACACGCTACTGAGTACAAGTTCTCGTCGAAAATTCCGCTTCAGACAGTCGCTTACCAAGCCCGGCAACTCGAATCCTTGATGGATTTTCTCGGCGAGCCTTTTTCACAAGTTGAAAAGGAAGGCATCAACCGCGCTATTGCGAATCGTGATTCCGATAAGGCCGTCGAGCAGATCGAGTCGATTCTCGACAAGCACGCACTCGTCGTGGTTACGATTAATCGGGAGAGCCGCGTGGGCGTCACGCGAGGTGAGGCGGACACGGACCTGATTCAAAATGGCACGCGTTCCTTTTTCGTCAAGATCGTGAACCAAGCGGGAATCACGTCACCGCTGCAGGTCAATAGCCCCAACAGCGGTCCGGTTTTCCAGTCCATATCCGAAAGTGCATCGCGCCCACCGGTGCCCCGCCTGAGTGCTGCGGACATTCGTGACCGCTGGGCCGAGATTTCTCTTCTTCATGAGGGGTTACTGGCGCCGCTGCTTCCCAACGACTTGGATATCCAAACACGCATAGACGAAAAAGTGACCGCGCTGAAGACACCAGTGCCGCGTCTTCCGGATGACCTGGGTGTCGAAGATCGCCCGCAGCTTTCGGGTTCGGGTCTCGAATACCGCATTCTACTGATCTACAGTCGAGATGCCGGTCAGCGTTCTGCCAAGCTCAGTTTTGACATAGGCAAGGGCATGCAGGATACCGGTGAGACCAGTATCCTCTTCAATATCGCACCATCGCCTACGATCAAGCTACATGTGCTCGATGACGACGGCCGGCCCACGATGGCCTCTTTCATCTTTCGAGATGGCTTTGACCGCATCTATCCCAATCCCGCGAAACGCCTAGCGCCTGACTTTTACTTTGAACCCCAAGTCTACCGTGCCGACGGGGAATTCATCTCGTTGCCGCCGGGGTCTTTCACCGCCGCATTCACGGGTGGCCCCGAATACATTCCGGAAACGCAGAAATTCGTAGTCGATGCGAATGGACCACAGGAACTTACCTTTCACTTGAAGCGCTGGATCAACCCGACAGACCGCGGTTGGTACTCTGGAGATAGCCACATTCACGCGAATGGTTGCGCGCACTACGCAGACCCAACCTTGGGAGTATCGCCTGAAGATATGGACCGACAGGTACTTGGTGAACATCTCAATGTGGCGAGCGTTCTTAACTGGGGACCCGACTATTACTATCAGCGGCAATTTTTCCGCGGCCGGCAGGATAACGACTTGTCAAGACCAGACGCGCTACTTCATTATGATCTTGAGGTCTCTGGTTTTCCATCGAGTCACGCAGGACACCCGGTCTTGTTGAACCTGGCCGATCAGGACTACCCGGGCGCGAAGCAAATCGAAGATTGGCCGAGTTGGGAGTTACCAATTTTCCGTTGGGCAAAGTCCCAAGGCGCGACAGTTGGATTCGCGCACACTGGAGGAGGGCTCGCCCTCGGAAGCGATACCTTGCCAAACTATGAAATTCCGCCATTTGATGCGCCGGGTGCGAACGAATATGTTGTGGACGTCACCTACCCCGACATCGTCGATTTCATTGATGTCGGCGACGGTCCATTTCCGTACGACCTCAACATTTGGTATCAGACGCTCAATGTCGGCTTCCGGACTCGCATCGCAGGCGAGACGGATTTCCCGTGTATCTATGACACTCGAGTCGGGATGGCCAGAACTTACGCCAAGTTGAACAGCGGCAGCCTGTCTTATTCCAAGTGGGTGGAAGCGATCCGCGACGGGGAGAGCTATGTGTCCGATGGCCGAAGCCATTTGATGGACTTCACGGCAAACGGCACCGACGTTGGGACGCGGCGAAGCGAGGTCGGCCTACCTGCTCCCGGCGACGTGCAGGTTGAGGTTAACGCGGCGGCTTATCTCGATCCCATTCCAGATGAGAAAATCCGCGATGCTCGCTTCGACTGGGAGCCCTACTGGGACACCGAGCGCGCTCGAATTGGTGACAACAGGAAAGTACCCGTCGAAGTTATCTTAAATGGCGACGTGGTGGCTCGGCAGGTAATCGATGCGGACGGATCTGTTCAGAAGCTCAAGTTCAGCATTCCTGTCCAACAAAGTAGCTGGCTTGCTCTTCGTATCGTCCCCTCCTCCCATACGAATCCGATCTTCATAATCGTTGGAGGCAAGCCCATCCGCGCCTCTCGTCGAAGTGCCGAGTGGTGCTTGACGGCCGTCGATCAGTGTTGGAGCCAAAAGGTGCCTCGGATCTCGAAGCGTGATCTCCCTGAAGCAGAAAAAGCATATGACCACGCGCGGCAGGTATACCGCGCATTGATCGATGAAAGCGAGGTCGAGTAGTTGATGCGTATCCGCACCCCCGGCTTGGTCCAAGGCGATCAGCAGGCTCGTAGGGACGACGAGACCTGAGAGGCAGAACGTCTCTTGGAAGGCTGTTCCAGCGCCACATTGTCGAAGCCTGCGCTCGACAGCTAGCTGCCTCAGCTTTACTGCCGGTTTCGGAAGACGCCGAGTGGCGGAGGTTGAGTGCCCGCTCCTGTCGCGCCGGCGAAGCCCCGAAGAGTGTCTTCTGAGAAGGTCCGCTCAAGAGCATGCGCGAATTACAGCGTCTAATCTGGGTGAACTGACTCCTCTTTCGGTGTTCTCAAGCTCGACAGGTGCTGGGGTCAAACTAGAAGAATGTTTCGATGGCGGACGTGATCTGGTAATCATCGTCGACAAGAAACAGAATTCGCCACTTATCGAACGTGGAGCAAGGATGCGAAATGCCTAAGGCAACCATGTCACCTACACGCAGAGAGTTCGCTGACGGAATGCGCAAATAGGCGTGCTGGTCATTGAGGCCCGTCAACTCGTAATCACTATTCAGCCGGACTGGCGCACGGTCCGCGCCGATCCGAAACCGTTTGAGTGGTACCGGCAAGCCGGCATCATGACTGCAATCGCGACGCCCAGCTGTCAGAATGGCAAGGTTGGGCTCAGGCACGGATTGCACGTATGTCCAAATCTCAAGGGCTGGAATAAGGCCGGGGCCAAGATGTTCGCTCTTTGGCAGACGGCTATGTAGCGCCTCGTCGAGTTTTTGGTACAACCCGGAATCGTGCGTAAGATAACAACCGCTGCGCAAGACCACTTTTTGTCGATTGCCAAGCGAGGCCGCGTTTAAGGTCTCGGCTACCAGGTCGTAGAAAGCCGAACCACCGGCGGAGAGAAGTATGGGGCCCGGCGCATACAGATTCTCCTTCGCACAGGTTTCCGCGACGGAAGTCAAAAACCTTACGAAAGTGCGAACCCTTTGAACCGTGTCTAAACCCTCTGACGACTGGAGAGTGCCCTCATACCCTTCGACGCCGCGAAGCGCCAGGAAAGGTTCGCTGTGCTTCACCTGCCGCGCAACATGAAGTGCCTGCTCCAAGGTGCGACAACCTGTGCGTCCCCCACCATACCCACCCTCTACAAAAACTTGCAGAGGACGAGCTGGAGACCGTTCGCGGACAGCTTCGACAAGCCGAGCTACGCCATCAGCCGAATCCACGATGCAAAAAAAATCAAACTCAGGATCCTTTGCCAGTTCATCGAGGACGTACCGAATCTCGACCTTTCCGACGAGCTGGTTGGCCATGAGGATTCGCTTGAAACCATGACGCCGGGTTACGCAGAGCTGTTGCACCGTCGAAATCGTGATGCCCCACGCTCCGTCGTCGAGCTGGCGCTTGAAGAGCTGTGGGCTCATGGTGGTCTTGCCATGAGGGCAAAGCAACGCGCCTGAAAATCTAAGAAACTGCTGCATCCAACGGCTATTCTGTCGAAGAGCCGATTCACGGATGATCGCAGCAGGCAAAGGCAAATCGCCGCTTAGCAGATTCCAACGCTGCTCGGCGATCTGGCCGATAGGAATTGATTCGATCCCGGGAGGAATGCCCTTGAGCTGACCACCAATGACCGTCATTCTCCAATCTCGCTGTGTCGTCATGTTTCGGGATATCCTGTTTTCAGTTATGTCGCCGCCCAACTCGCGGTCCAGATCCACGTGACATCCAACTGTCGGACTTGAGTCAGTCCCGTTTCTTCTCTGCGGCACTCGTTCCGCGCATATTCCCGCACGGAAACCAGCAAGCGCGCTCCGTTTCGTCATGGGTGTCTCGCCCTACGCTGAAACCAGCCGTCGCTTTTTCGAGCCAATGAATGCGAAATACGCAACAAAGATATAACAGCAGAGCGGGATGAGCATGGCCGTTGCCATACTTTTCGTCGCTTCAGAGAGCAGGCCTATGAGTGGGGTAAGCACGGCTCCGCCGATGATCGCCATCACCAGGAAGGAGCTACACACCTTTGTGTTCGGGCCGAGATCCTTCAGGCCTAGAGCAAATATGGTCGGAAACATTACCGACATGAAGAAACTCGTAAGAAAAAGAGCCCAGAGGCCCAGCCATCCGGGAAATAAAACTCCAACCGCAACCAGAAGTATGTTGGCGAGGCTGTAGATTCCCATCAAACGATTGGGAGGAAAGAAGCGCATTAGATAGGCCGCCGAGAATCTTCCAATGCCGAACGCGACCAAAGTACCCGTCAACAGGTATCCACCCATCTTTTCTGATGCGTGCACGTAGTCCTGAACGTACTGTATGAAGTAGCTCCAAGTTCCCACCTGCGCCCCGACATAGAAGAATTGTGCCAACACCGCCGAAACAAAGTGCGGATACAGGAACAAGCCCCGAAATCCTACTCCACCAGGCACGGGAGTTCCGATGGCATGTTCGGTATTGGCCGGGAATCGGGTGCGAGCTAGCAGCAAAGCACAAAGGAAAACAACGCATCCCAGCACCATGTAGGGCACCAACACTCGCATTGTCTCGTGCCGCAGATAGGAACTATACACATGGGTAATTCTCATCGCTTGAACTTGGGCTGGTTTCAGTTCGACGCCCGAAAAGATAAACCCAGTTCCCACCAACACACCGGAAATCGCCCCAAGAGGATTGAAGGCCTGGGAGAAATTCAATCGCCGTTCTGAGCCATCCGGGTCTCCAAGCTGCGCGATGAATGGGTTTGCGCCTGTCTCGAGAAACGCCAGTCCGCTGGCAATGACAAAAAGTGCGAAGAGAAAAAATCCATATTTCGCGACCATAGCCGCTGGCCAAAACAAGAATGTGCCTGTGCCATACAGCACCAAGCCGAGAATTAGGCCGATTTTGTAGCCAAACCTGCCCATCACTAGCGCGGCCGGCATGGAGAACAGGAAATACCCCAAATAATAGGCGGATTGAACCATACCGGCTTCAAATCTGCTGATTTCGAATGACTTCATGAACTGCCGTATGAGTATGTCGTTCAAATTGGCCGGTACACCCCAGAGAAAGAACAGCGCCGTTACCAGAATGAAAGATGCCGCGAACTCTCGCGGCACAAGTCTGTGGTCAGCTGGAGTCTTATCCGAAGGATGAGCGACGGCTCTTGCACTCAGGTTTACCATCGAGAGATTCCATTAAAGGAACTCATCCGATCATCCCTTGCAGGAATTCCAGTCGTCACGGCACCTGCCCGGCATAGGAGGAGTCGCTCACATAAACTTCTTTACGGGTACCACCAAATGGCGGCGGGTGCCTTTCTCTCGCACCCGGACGCAACCATCCGTACAGACGGCGCTGGCCACCCCCTTAAAGTCTTCGGGAACCTCAAGGATAAGGATCAGGTAGCGGATCCTGTCTTCAGCTTTCGCCGCGAGCCACCGGTATGTGGTTTCTCCGAAGAGGTTCCCATGCGTGACTGTTTCGCGCCGAGGTATCGGGAAAGGTGTGCTGCTGAATTCGAAGCCCCGGCAAAATTCGCGACCATTCCAAGGAGCTGAAATCCGATTCCGCCGCTCTTCCCAGTTTCCAACCCACGGAAAGTCCTTGCGGGCGAAGAGATACAAAACTAGAAGTTGGAGACGCGGGTTACACACGGCTACAAAAGCGACGGCAAGCGTTCGATCCAAAAGATGTGCGGTGTAATGACCAAAACGCACGTTTGGCGTGGTACGTAGATTGTGGAACCCGCCGTCTGTTTTCCGAACCACGGGCCAATTAAACTCAGAATCAGGTTGAATGAACATTCGCGTGCTGAAGCTTTTAGAACAGACCTTTCCGCGGGTGGCTGGCATATCGAAAAGTGTGGTGCCGCATTCCAAGAAAGGTGGCCCGAACGTAATATGTTCGTTCCACGAAATAGGTCGGTCGAACGTGCTCAAGTTGAGGGCCCTCTCTTCGCAATAAACAACTGGGTTACTACGATCTAGCGAAATCTTCCGCTCGAAATGTATCCGTGCTTCAGGTAACTCAGCTCCATACACCAGAGTCGGGGAAGTTGTGCTGGAGGTCTGTTGCAAGCTCCACTTCACGACCGGAGCTTCCCCATGCGTGCTGTGACCTGCCGCGGTTTCTTCGGGAGAGGGTGGGCCAAAATAGTCGAAACTGGCACTGTGGCCCGCGATGCCAGCCAATAATCTTCCCTCCGGCGGTGGCCCGTAAATCGATGCATACCTTGCCGCAGAATACTTATAAGGATCGATTGTCTTCCAACCAGGTTTCCACATGGGATTGATCCCTTCGTGCTTTTTCGAGATCAATTCGCAGATGTGACCGCCGTGTTGAAGAACCGACACGTGCCCCCATTTGCTTCTCAAACGGAAGCCGGGGCGACCGTCCAATACGTCTGGGCAACGAATGACAGATGGTGTGTGCGTTTCCGTGGGACGAAGCATCGTCAATTCGTTTCCGGGCCTCGGCGCGATTCAGCGTACCTCGCGCTCTCTGTAATTTAGTTGGCGCACCGCCGACTCTCGAACGGTCCGGGAACAGTTCCAAACAACTTCCTCAAGGCGACGCCGCTGAATTTGTGAACAGATATGGCTGTGAGCTGCTCCCGAAGTTCGCGGCCGTCTAAGGCGAAAACTAGATTCACCCGATGCGAGCGTGCCGGAAGGAAACCATAAGGCCAATCGTGAAGCGTCTTGATTCGCGTTGCTCCGAAACTTTCTTCATCTCACAACGGCTCAAGGCTCGACTGAGACATTGAGTCAATCATTGCGTTCTTACTGCTCGTTGAGAATATGACTGTCATGCGGGGCGGCCATAGCATAAAACCAATACCAATAAATATGCAAGAACTAACTTCTGACAACATGGCACATGTATTGCACTTTGTTCTCGTGAGAGTATATTGCTTTTCGATCACGCATCGGTTTAGGATGTCCCCAAGGGAACTTTTAAATGCGGTCTGGATGCCGTGAGCACTGAACCACGGGCGAGTATTCGACGACACGATGTACCACCGGGCAGCGTGGCTGAGATTCTGTCCAAAATTAGCCGCAAGCGTCAACAGATGATCAGACCAGTCTTGGAGCATCCTCGCGACCACGTGCTGTTGAGCGTACGGAGCCTCGCGGAGAAGTTGAAGCTCGATCCCTCGACGCTTCTTCGCACGATCTTAGCCATGGGCTTTTCGGAGTACCGACACTTTCAGTGGTATTTGCATGAACTCTCCGTTGCGCACGCGACCTCTCTTGATTTGACCGGCGACGCGGTGGTTACCAAGAAGACCGCCGAGGCGCAAGTGCGAGAGGCCATCCGCCAAGACCAGCAGAACCTCCAGGCTCTTTTTCATGGACTGGATCTGAAACGAGCATCTGCTCTCGCTGTCAGATTCTATTCCGCGAGAAGGATTGTAATTTATGGTGGGGATGCAGCGGAATCATTGGTCCGTTACCTCGAATATCAACTCATCGTACTAGGCCTGCCGGCTGTGGCAGTGGTCAGCGTCGGAACGACTGTTCATATCGCACGCTCCATTGGAAAAGGTGACCTGGTGATTGCGATCAGCTTCCGTCGAGGACTACGACAAGCCGTTGACGGCTTGCAGAAGGCTCGGGCCGCAAACGCCTATTGCGTAGGGATTACCGACACGTCCATCTCACCCATTGCTCGCTATTCGAGTGAATATTTTCTGGTGTCGACTGATGCCCCCTTTGGGACATCCTATGCCGCTCCGATGTCTCTGTTGAATGCACTCATTTCCGGTATTGCATTCCACCGACCCCGGCGGACCATGGTTCTCCTGCGGAAACTTGATAAGGAGCAACGCACCGGCTATCGCTGGCACCACGAGGAGTAGCGCGTCCTGCGCCTTTGCAGTCCTTGCCTCGCTCTAGCTTCCGGCGGCCCAACGCTATTTCATTTCAATCTCGGAGGACGCGCGAATGCAGACGATCAAACGAATCGTGGCACTACTTCTGATCCTATCACCCACACTGGCCTTCACTGGAGGCGACGGGGGGGCCCGAAGTGGCAGTTTCGCTGTAGGGGGCTTCACGATCCAGCAGGTCCTCAGTGCTCCGTTCCCGACAGATTTGGTCGCCGCTCCCGCGACTAACCGTTTTGCCTGGGTTTACGACGCTGAGGGCAATCGCAATATCTGGATCGCCGAGCCCGTAGGTGGCGGCAACGCCTACGCCAGCCGCCAACTCACGCAATACTCCGACGACAATGGTGAGGCGATCGGCGGTCTCGCTTGGACTCCCGACGCGAAATCCTTAGTCTATGTGCGAGGCGGCGACCTCGAATTTAGTGACAAGCCCTATCCCAATCCCACACGATTCGTGCAGGGGGTCGTACAGGACATCTGGATCGTCGCGCTCTCGGGCGGTGAGCCGAAGAAAATCGGCGAAGGCCATTCGCCGGCCGTTTCGCCCAAGGGAGATGTGGTTGCGTACGTCTACAAGAGCCAGGTCTGGCTAGCCAAACTCGATGGTCGCGAGGAGCCGGAACAACTGATTCACTCGAGAGGCGAAAGCAGCTCGTTGCGCTGGTCTCCGGACGGCCGCTGCATCGGGTTCGTTAGTAAGCGCGGCGATCACAGCCTCATCGGCGTATACGCGCTGGAGTCAAAGAAACTCAGCTATATGCAGCCAAGCACGAATTACGATTCTGCACCTGCATGGTCGCCCGATAGCCAGAGCATCGCGTTTCTCCGGATTCCCTCGTCGAAAGACACGCAGATGTTTGAAGCGAAGCGGATCGGCGAACCCTGGTCGATTCTTGTCGCACAGGCCGACACGGGAAGAGGCCGCGAAATATGGAAATCCTCCAAGGGTCGTGGTAGCGCCTTCTGGGAAATTGCTGCCGAAAATCAGATTTTCTGGGGTGTCGACGATCAAATCATCTTCCCGTGGGAAAGCGATGGCTGGAATCACCTGTATTCTGTGCTCGTTAATGGCGGCGCGCCTACTCTTCTCACTCCCGGGGCCTTCGAAGTCGAGCACGTCTCGCTCAGCCCCGATCGTAAGACCCTCGTTTACTCCTCGAACCAGGACGACATCGACCGCCGGCACATCTGGAAAGTGGCTATGGGTCGAAACATTCCGAGGGCGTTGACAGGTGGCTCGGGAATTGAAACCGCTCCGGTTGTAGCCAGCGACAACCAGACCGTCGCCGTGCTCCGTTCTGACGGGCGGATTACCATGCGGCCCGCGATTGTTGTCGGTCCGAGTGAGATTCGCGACCTCGCGCCTAGCGCAATTCCGACAGATTTCCCCGCGGCACAGTTGGTCACACCTCAGCAAGTGATTTTCTCTGCAGCGGATGGAATGCAGATTCACGGCCAGCTTTTCCTCCCCCCCAATGCCAGTGACGGCTCGCGCCACCCCGCTATCGCCTTTTTTCACGGGGGCTCGCGTCGCCAAATGCTTCTCGGTTGGCATGACATTGACTACTACAGTAACGCCTACGGCATGAACCAGTTTCTCGCGAGTCGCGGATACGTCGTCCTCTCGGTGAACTACCGTAGTGGCACTGGCTACGGACTCGATTTCCGCGAAGCCCTAAAGTATGGTGCCTCGGGCGCAAGCGAGTATAACGATGTGGAGGGCGCTGGTATTTTCTTGCGGAACCGCGCTGATGTCGATCCCAAACGAATCGGGCTCTGGGGAGGAAGCTATGGCGGGTATCTCACCGCTATGGGTCTTGCACGCTCCTCTGATTTGTTTGCGGCAGGCGTGGATATGCACGGCGTACATGACTGGAACGTCGAGTTGAGTTACTGGATTCCCGGTTACAATCCTGATTCCCACCCCGAAGCCGCGCGCTTGGCTTGGGAATCTTCACCGGTGGCTTCCGTCCTGACGTGGCGCTCGCCCGTTTTGCTGATCCAGGGCGACGACGACCGGAATGTCCCATTCGCCGAAATGGTCGAATTAACCGACGCTTTACGGAAACAAGGCGTCGAATTCCAAGAGATCGTGTTCCCTGACGAAATTCACAATTTCCTATTGCATCGAACGTGGATAGCCGCTTATTCGGCGGCGGCTGACTTTTTTGATCAGCGGTTGGGATCAGCCGCCGCAATTTCTACTGCCGCGCATTGATGGACGTACATACAAGGGTAGTGTTTCTGATTTCGATCGGTGCGCACCGCTTCGAACTTGCTCGGTGCGCCTTGTCTGGCCGGATGGGGATCTATGCTCTTCAGGAACGGAAGGATTCTAGGCCTGCTTACAGGAGGAGCTCGGCTCCTCGACAGTTTTTCCGCCAACCGAACTTCGAGAACGTCGACGTTGAGTGAGGTTACACTTCCGGATCGCTCGTGCCGAGCCAAGGACACTCACCCCGCCTAAGATCACGAGAACTCTAACCATAAAATCGACCGGGCTAGAGAAATTCGCTGACTGCTTCGATGCGAATCATGCGAAGTTTACGGCGCCTCGGCGTCGGGTGCGAGTCAGGGTAAACCAACTCATTGATCTCCTCAGAACTCATGATTTTAGGTGTCGCGCGACTTCGTTGAAGTTGATAATGCAACACATGTTCCATGCCAAATCACTCCGAGTCGCGGACCCTCCAGCGGCAGTCAGATCCAGCCAACCGATGGTATGAGATCTAAATAGAACGCGCAGATAGATCACAAATAAGCATATTTTGTTGGGCGAATTGACATCTTAGGATGATCATCTGGTGCTGAACTGATCGCTCGCAAGACACGCGGCCGAGGGACGAGTCACACTTTTCTCTTGACAAGGCCTGTAAGCGAGCATACTTTCGTGGCAATTAAGCGAGCTAATGATGTAAGTGTTGCATTTCGCGGTAGGTGCTGCGGGAACTATTTTTTAGTCGGTTGATTACCGATTGTGTGGAGGGCCGACATGCGGAACGGTAACCAAAGGTTGTGCATCAGCTGGAGCGGTCAGATTCAAAAATGCAGGACAGCCACGCTAAGCATTGTGGTATTGCTATCGCTGATTGGAATCGCGGCGGTGGCGACGAAGGCCCAGACATCCGGCACGGGCGCGATCTCTGGTATCGTGACTGACTCGAGTGGCGCGTCTGTTGAGGGAGCCCAAATTAAGGTGACCAATATGGGAACCGGTGAAATCCGTTCGGTTTCTTCCGACTCATACGGCAAATACCTCGTCGCGCTCCTACTTCCAGGCACATACGACCTTGAGCTTAGCAGATCGGGTTTCAAGACGATCTTCGAGACCGGTGTTCGAGTGATCGTGGCAGAGAACACGGCTATTAACGTGCGTCTTGAAGTCGGGCAGGTGTCGCAGAAGATCATGGTGGAGGGCGTTGTGCAGCAACTCGAAACCCAATCGAGCGCTCTCGGGAATGTGACTAGTGGAGAGCAGGTCCGAAATCTTCCTCTCGCAACTCGAAACTACACCCAAATTATTGCACTGAATCCGGGCGTAAATAGCGACGTATGGAATTCCTCAGCCTTGGGAAACGGAGGCAGCGTTAGCGGCGCGACCGCTGTCATGGTTGCAAACGGTGGAACATTCAATGACAACGATTACCAGATGAACGGGATAGGGATTAATGACTTGGGCAGCAACGGAACGGGTAGCGGGGGAGTCCCTCTTCCTAACCCGGATACGATTCAGGAGTTCCGGGTTCAGACCGGGCAATACGATGCGTCATACGGGAGAAATGCTGGCGCCAACGTAGACGTCATCACGAAGGGAGGCACGAATGACTTCCACGGGAGTGCTTGGGAATTCTTCCGCAATAACGTTCTAAACGCGAACACGTATTTCGGTAAAGCCAACAACCAGCCACGGCCGGTGCTCAATCAGAACCAGTTCGGTTTCACTCTCGGGGGACCCATCAAGAAGAACAAACTGTTATTTTTTGTGTCATACGAGGGGAATCGTCAGCGAAACGGGCTGGATCCGCAGTGTTCGAAGACCGTTACCATGGCGCCGCTCACGAACGATCGTTCGGCCGCAGCTCTTGGAGCGTTGTTCGCTGGACAAACTGGCGCGAATGGAGGTGCAGCTATACTCTCAGACGGATCGAATATTAACCCCGTCGCGCTGCAATTGTTGCAGCTAAAGCTTTCGAATGGGCAATATATGATTCCCACACCCCAAACTATAAACCCGAGTCAGCCATTCGACAGCCAAGGCTCGTCGACATTCAGCGATGCGTGCCCCTTCACAGATGACCAGTTCATGACGAACGCAGATTATCAAATTTCCGAGCGGAGTAAGCTCTCTGGCCGGTTTTTCTTCTCGAATAACGGATTCTCATATACCTTGCCGTTCACCTCGTCCGCGGGTTCTTCCGTTCCGGGCTTTCCGCAGACTTTTCCCTTCGGCTATCGCAGCTTTTCGCTGACGCACACATATGTTTTTAGTTCGAATCTTGTGAATCAGGCAGAGATCGGTTTCAATCGCGTCAATCAACACAGCACGGTAGGTTATCCATTTACGTTTTCCGATGTCGGCGTTACGGTGCCTAGCTATGACAACAATCGTCCGCAAATTAATTTCGACTTTCCCTCTCCCAGTGCTCTTGAGTTGGGTGGAAACGGGCAAGCCGTGACGATCGCGCAAAACACGTACACAATCCAAGACTCGTTGTCCTGGATCCGCGGCCGTCACAGTTTTCGCTTTGGAGGGGGTCTTCTCCGCGAACAATACAACAATGTGGGCTATAAGAATATCGCCAACGTGGCTTACTTGAGTTGGGCTGATTTTCTGTTGGGAATGAGCGCCGCCCAGAACGGCAGTGCGTTCAGCAACGTTTTCTTGTCGTTCGACAACCCCGGCCTCTTTGACCGAGGATACCGAGCCTGGGAGGGGAACGCCTACGCTCAAGACGACGTCCAGTTGACGAAGAGACTGACATTGAATCTTGGACTGCGCTATGATCGTCTCGGCTGCATCTCCGATTCGCTCGGCCGCAATTCTACAATCGATCTTGCAGCGCTAAATCCGAATCCACCGGCCGGGGGAACAATCGCCGGAACCGTCGTACCCTCGAACTATACCGGACCGACACCGTTGCCGCCGGGGGTTATACGAGGTCCCAACGGATGTGCGATGAACGGTGATGGCCAGAATACCTGGAACCCTCGCGTCGGTTTCGCCTGGCAGCTACCGCGTACAGATCGATTGGTACTGCGAGGGGGGTACGGGGTGTACCACAGCCGATACGTAGGTCAAGTGGCCATCCAGTTGCTCGGCAATTCTCCATTTTCTATAGGCCGGCTCTCGGTAGGGGCAAGCAATGCTGCAGCTACAAGTCAGGTCCCCTTTAACCTAAACGTCCCAACATTACCAGGCTTCATCCCATACTCCCCAACCACGCAGAACTTCTTGTATTTCTTCGACCCCGCATTTCGCCCGCCGATGGAACAGGAGTACAGCCTAGGATTGCAGGCACAAATTACCCCGAGCTCGATTCTGGAGGTAGGCTATTCGGGCACCCGTGGACTGCACAATATCCTCATCCGCGACAGCAATCAAGCTCAGATAGCTTCGCCAACTAATCCGATACGAGGCGAGACCACGAATACATTGGCGAATTTGGCGATGCGCACTCCCTATGAGGGCTTCTTCCCTGGTCCGCAGGAAATTCAAAGTATTGGAGAATCGTGGTACAACGCGCTACTCGTTAGCTTCAACAAACGGTTCAGCCACGGTCTACAAGCTCAGTTGTCGTATACGTATTCCAAGGAGTTAGCCGATGCCTACCAACAGTCGATTGGATTTAATGGGGGCAATGTACTAGGAGATTCAAATAACCTACGCCAATCCTATGGACCGGATTTCTACGTCCGCCCCCAACGCTTCGTTGCCAACTTTTATTACGAACTGCCGGGCCCGAAGGGTGAAACGTCCTTGCACGGTGAACTGTTGGGAGGGTGGGCAGTCTCGGGTGTAGTGACGATCCAGGATGGACACTTCTTGACGGCTCAGTTCTTCAATGGGAATAGCGTCTACGGAAACTTTAGCGACCGCGCAAGCCTGACAGGCACGTGCACACCCAGCCAGTACGTTCACTCGGGAGGTGTTAGCAGCCATCTGAACGATTACATCAATACTAGTTGTTTTGAGGCACCCGCGGTATTTAGCTCGGCTGACCCCAATGCGCTGGGGTTTGGCAATTCTGGTGTCGGCATATTCAAGGGACCTGGCCAGAATAATTGGGACCTGTCCATCCTAAAGCAGTTTCCGGTACGCTGGCCGCATGAAAATGCCAATTTTGAATTTCCTGCGGACCAGGGAAGAAGCCCTCATAGGGAGTGCG
>JABDEK010000011.1:70072-73653 GCA_013287135.1 Acidobacteriota bacterium
ATTTCGGTCGGAGTTCTTTAACGCCTTCAATCACGCACAGTTCGCGGATCCAGATTCGAATTTTGGGGACTCAACTTTTGGACGGATCTCTGGTACGAGCGTGAACCCGCGGATTATTCAATTTGCGTTGAAGTTTACGTTTTAGCCCGTTTCAACGAGCTAGTCGGAGGGTGGCATCGAGTAGCACTGCCGCTGGTAGGGAATTCCGTCGGATTGCCTAATGGTCCGCTGATGGAGGCAGTTCAAGAAACACTGGAGATGCTTGAACACCATGAAGCGTCGCGACTTCCTTCAGTCCGTAACGGCAGCATCGGTCCTTTATTCGGGGAAGGAACCAGCTTTCAGCAACATCGGTAATTTTCTTGCAGAGCAGTTTCCTGTGCGGCGTGATTCGACGGCTGGCGCAAGCCATGTTCGAGATTTTTTCTATCGTCCTGAGAATGCTTGGACCGCTGACGTTCAGCCCTTCTACAAAGACGGAAAATTCTGGCTGTTCTTTTCGCCAGCTTGGCGTGACGCATCTAATTGCCCCAAAGGAGAGCCACTGTATTGGCCTGGCTCCTGGTATCTGATCAGTACGGAAGATTTTGTTCATTTTACGGAGCATGGTCAAGTATTACCGCGGGGCAACAGAAATCAGCAGGACTTCGGCTGCTTTGCGGGCAGCGTGATTGAGGCAGAAGGCCTCTACCACATCTATTTTGCAGGCAACAATCGTTACTTCCCCAAGGAAGGAAAGCCTAGAGACGGAATCATGCACGCAGCTAGCCATGATCTGTTGCATTGGGTCAAGATCCCCGACGATACCTTCTATGCCGCGCCCGGAATTTATGACATCAACGACTGGCGTGACCCTTTTGTTTTCTGGAATGAAGAAGCTAGGGAGTATTGGATGCTGGTCGTGGCTCGCCTTAAGGCGGGACCTGCGAGAAGACGAGGGTGCACCGCTCTGTGCACCTCGCGCGACCTGAAAAAATGGGATGTCCGCGAGCCATTCTGGGCTCCAGGTTTGTATTTCGATCACGAATGCCCAGATCTGTTCCGAATGGGGGATTTGTGGTACTTGGTATTTTCAGAGTTTAGCGAACAGCATCGGACACATTACCGAATGAGCCGTTCGCTGAAGGGTCCGTGGCTCGCACCTGAAAACGATTCATTCGATGGCCGAGCCTACTATGCGGCGAAGACTGCGTCGGACGGTCACCGCCGGTTCGCCTTCGGCTGGAATCCCTCGCGCTACGACAAGATCGACTATCTCCGTTCGAACCGCGACTCCGGCTTCTCTCCCTGCAAACCCTATCCAAGCAACATAGAGTTGGGGCCATCGGGATGGGATTGGGGCGGGAATCTTGTGGTCCACGAGATCATCCAAGAGACAGATGGAACACTTTCCGTGAAAGTGCCTGATAGCGTAGATCGCGCATTCTCGCAAGACGTTGCCTTTCAATTTCAAAATGGAACAGGTCCTGTTGAAATTTCGACGGAGGGAATCCATCTTGATGCTCCCGGAGGTTTCGCCTGTTCTCCTTCGGGCGCGATGCCTCTCCGTTGCAAAATCGAGACAACCGTTGTCTTCGAAAAGAATACACGCGGATGCGGCCTGATGCTTCGAGTGAGTGACGATCTTGACTCCGCCTATTACATCCGTTTGGAGCCCTTGCGGAATCGACTTGTCTTTGATACTTGGCCGCGGCCGGGTGACCTTCCGTTCGACGTCGGTATGGAGAGACCAATTACTCTTTTGCCCCACACATCGATTGATCTAAAGGTATTCGTTGACGACACCGTGTGCGTTATCTATGCCGACAATCGAGTGGCGCTGAATACTCGGCTCTACGACCTGAAACATGGGCGCTGGGGTGTCTTCGTAAACGAGGGTTCCGTCAAATTCCACAATTCGCGAATTTCCACGTTATGACATGTTTCTGATCCAAAAACAACCATTGCGATACGACACAAGATCCGACGCGTTCGATCCGGGGATCTCTCTCGAGTGGGCACGCGAAAGCGCGCAGGTCGGAAGACAAATCCTAACTCTTCGATCGTCCGACGAAGGACCGGAGCCTTCACCGTTCAATGGCAATGATCAAACACAATAATTCGATTTTATTTTTCCTATTCGCGGCTGGAGTTTTTGGTGTCGTCCCCACGCGGTCTCAAGTGACTTCTGTCCAGCAGGAGACTGCACTAGCCGATCAAATTCATGCGATCGTGAATCGGCCTGAATATAAGCACGCGAACTTCGGTGTGGAGATCTATTCTCTCGATGAAAACAAGGTTGTCTATGCGTTAAATGGAGAGAAGTTTTTTACTCCGGGTTCAACGAGCAAACTTCTGACGGAAGGGACCGGCCTCGAGCTGCTCGGTGCAGAGTATCGGTTTCACACACGCGTCTATCGCACGGGCTCTATCGAGCCCGGCGGCACACTGAAAGGCGATCTCGTTTTGGTGGCCAGCGGTGATCCAAACCTTTCCGGTAGGATCCAGCCGGACGGCAAACTTGTATTCGAGAACGGGGACCACTCCTATTCCGACAGCAGTCCCGAAGCGAAGGTCGTTTTGGGCGATCCGTTGCTTGTAATTCGAGAGCTTGCCGCCCAAGTAGCAGCTCACGGCATTCGACAAATTGACGGGCGCGTGCTCGTGGATGCCACTCTGTTTCCCGAGGGCGGTCGGGAATCAGGTACGAACGTTGTGGTCTCGCCGATATCGCTGAACGATAATCTCATTGATCTGACCGTTTCGCGCGGTGATTCAGAAGGCGCACCCGTTGCCCTGACCATTTCGCCGCAAACCTCCTACGTAACACTCGTCAACCAGATAACGACGGGGCCGCCTGGATCGAAGCCCGACGTACAGCCCCCCACTGATGTAATGAATCCGGATGCTTCGTACACAGTTACGCTATCTGGAAAGTTTCCGCTCGATTCGCCTTCGATTCTCCGCACGTATGCCGTCCCGCAGCCCAGCCGCTTTGCACAAGTGACGTTCGTTGAAGCGCTACGCAAGAACGGCATTAAAGCGAAGCTGCCAGCGCCCGGCGATAAGCCAGATTTCAAGATGCTTTCCTCCCTCTACGTGGAAAACAATGTTGTCGCAGAACATGTATCCCCTCCGCTCTCCGAAGAGATCCGAATCACTCTGAAGGTTAGTCAGAATTTACACGCGTCCATGATGCCTTTTATCCTTGGCACAATCCTCAGACCCAAGACGCTCGACATGGAGCAGGGCGGTTTTGATCTGGAGCGCGATTTTCTCGCGACCGGCGGTTTTGATTTGACGGGCGCCTCGCAGGCGGATGGGGCCGGGCTCGCACCGTCCACATATTTCACGCCGGATTTCATGGTTCATTACCTGGCCTTCATGTCGAAGCAGAAAGATTTCCCCATCTTTGAGAACGCCCTTCCAGTGCTTGGGCGCGACGGAACTCTTTGGGACATCGAGGTAAATTCTCCGGCAGCGGGGCATGTTCTTGCCAAACCCGGCACGTACGAATCCTACGACGCTTTGAACAAGAGCCCGATGCTCAACGGCAAAGGTCTCGCGGGCTATATGACGACCGCTGACGGGCGCCATCTTGC
>JABDEK010000012.1 GCA_013287135.1 Acidobacteriota bacterium
ACCGGCATTCGTCCGCTGAGCGTGGCGCCCTTGGCGGCATGGCAATCGCGAAAAAGATCAAGAATAGCAAGACTGGACACGGGGCCTTCCTTGGAACATTTCTCAAGCCAAAATGATTCGGCATCTTTTTTGACTCCTATCGTCAAGCTTGAACAGAAGGTAGAGAGCAGCCAGCGGCCTTTATTTCACTTACGTGTCCTCTCCTTTTCGTTCTGCCCAGCAGGTCCGTGGGACCTATGGTCCCTGGACGCTCACATGACGCGGCCCCCCGCAGCAATTGTCAAAAGTGACAGGTCCGCTGCCGTTAAGGCCAGGATGATCTGCAACTCCTTCCATGAGAAGGCCGGTGAGTGTCAAGCCATTTCTTTCATTTTTCGAGTCAGGAAGAGGCGTTGAAGTGGCTTAAACAATGGCCCCGTTGAGTCGCCTTGAAAAATTTAAGATGAGATCAAACATACGGCGCAAACGCTGCGAATCCGTCAGAGCCTGGCGTTGCTGAGGTTCGCGGTCTGCGATCAATGAGAACGCAAGGACTGTGAAAGCCTCGTTAGATTTTGCGCCTGCACGCGAACAATACCGCCGCGTGGGCTGTCAATGTCCGCTATCAGTGAGAAAGAGATAGACACAATGAGAGGCAGGACGAGAAGCAACATAGTCTTCGCTGGCCCCCGACGCGCGCCATAACCGATCAATAGGTTACAACAGATGGCGATCGTCGCCATCAAACCCCATGCCGCATTTGGAATGCGGTTCCACCAGGCGGCTAGCGTAGATGCTTTGGAATTCAATACATCGTTCATTCCGGTGACAGCGATGGTTACCAGGGGAGTCGGCTGCGCGGCGGCCGGAGTCTGGACTGCGGACCAAAGGTCCGTTTCCAGTTGTGCGGTCGTTGCATCAATCTCTCTAAGATGACGGTCATCTCGGGTTTTATAGAATAAAATACGCTGGTCCAGATAGCTTTTTAGCAGCGAACGTACCCTTGCGGCATCGGCGGCAGGTAGGAAGTCTACTCGTACATACTCGGTGCCAATCGCATTTGCTTCTGCTTCTTCCAAATTTTTGCGTTGATCGTAGCGGGTGATCGCCATCGAAAAGCTAAACCCGATAATGAGGCCTAGCAGGGTTAGGATCGCAGCCATGATGATGCCGAAATCGTCTCGCTCATTTTCTTCCAGGCTTCGCCGTCTCTTGCGAAAAGAAACGCCGATCCGCACCGACAACCACAACATCACAAGAGAAAGAAACAAAACAATAAACGAAAATCTAAGTATGTAGTTCATGAGTTACAACCTCCAGTCAAGTGGGGCCAATTTACGGCCTATTGCAGCGATAAACTGAATTACCCAGGCATTAGAGAGTTGTTCCGGAAGAAATGCGAGAAGCGCGGTGTACGAAATTCGGCAGTCCGGATTGGTAGGGATGGAGTTTCTCCAAGGCTATAGCTGGCAAGCACTCACTTGAGCGCGCCGATTAGATTATTTTTTCCTTTTCCAATTGTTGAACGATCAGTTTGGCAACTGCATCGATAGCCTTGGTCGGTGAACGAGGATTGACCGTATCGCTGGTTCCGGTCCAGATAAGTTCCCCATCTGCCTTGGTCGTCGAATAGAAATTCGTTTCAATTTGTGCGGTTTTGTCGACGCGGAGATAGTCGGGGGAATAGACGACCGGATAGATGGCGCCGTAATATCCATAGAAAGTATTGCAGTAAGGATAGGGAGTGTAAGCTTGGCCTGGAATATAGGTGACCTTCTTGTCCACTTTTACCAACCGAGAGGCCACGACCGCGTCAATATTTTGCCCGCGAATGATGTCCCTCAATTGATTTATATCAAATGGCGTCGAGTTCGGCCTTGGAAGAAGCGAATAGCTGGGAATAGCTTGAATTCCCGGCCTCGTGATCGCCGCGGAGAGTTGGTCTTCAAATTCGGCTCGGTTTTCTACCTTACCGTTTATGCCTAACACAAGAATGGTATGGAAGACTGCGCCAGAATAACTGGGGTTAGTCCAAGTGAACACGAACTTCGTCGATTTACCGTTCAAAAATGTAAGGCTAGCCAGCACCACTAAAATCAAGATCACCCGTCTTCTCAAGCTATCTCCTGCCCTCGTGGCACTCCGCTGAAACGAAATTCCCTCTAGAAGCGCCTGGTGACGAACGCTTGACCTTGTTGATCGGGCGCGCTTCGCCCAGGCCATTGAAAAATTGAGGAACCCGGAAAGGCCAGGAGGTAGAGGGAAAATAACCCTCCGGGTCCCTTACGTCCAGCCTGTCCGACAATACGGTGCCACGTATCTGATGTGTATTGTCAATACTAACAGTAGGAGGCAATTGTTCTATCCTCACCTAGGTCGCATCCCATAGGGCCCGAGAAACCTTCCGAAAGTCCGCTATCGTGTGCCGCTATCAGATCTGCTGAAGGTTTCGGATTCTCAATATTGACAAAATTCAATATCTTTATTCGCAAACAGGAGATTCCGTCCTGCGATAAGCCCGCTAGAGAGAACGATGCCATCGCCTTCAAGGAGTTGGTCCCATGATTCGTCAACTGGCAGTAATGATGGGTCGTGGCAAACCCATCGAAGCCGACACGAAGTATCGGAGAGAGATTTGCAAGGTAGGGCGCTGGATGTACAGGCAAGGTTTCGTGGTTGCGTCGGAGGGTAATTTGTCAGTGAGGCTCGATGCCGATCGCGTTCTGGTAACGCCTGCAGGAGCGTGTAAGGGACGACTCTTGCCCCACGAGTTGATCGTTACTGATCTTCAAGGAACTGTTGTAGCTGGAACCGGACAGCCTTCTTCAGAGCTACAAATGCACCTTTTGTACTATCGCTTAAGACCGCTTGTCCGCGCCGTCTGTCACGCACATCCTCCAACAGCAACTGGGTTTGCTGTCGCGGGGCGCGCACTCGAAGAGGCGATCCTTCCAGAAGTCGTAAGCGTTCTCGACAAAATTCCTCTCGCTCCATACGGGACCCCAGGCACCAAGGAACTCTGCGCGGGACTTGAATCTCTAGTTCCAAGCTACGACGCAATCCTACTCGAAAATCATGGCGTGGTGACCTGCGGAGAGGACCTAACCACCGCATATCAGCACATGGAAACAGTAGAACATTTTGCGCGGGTACTGTTCGTAGCGGAGTCTCTCGGGGGCGCACGTTTTCTAACGCACACGCAGGTACGAAGACTTAATATCAGCAGGCACGCGCAAGTTAACTCTAACCATTCGACCCTCAATTTGGAGATGTCAGAAAGACGCGTCATCCGTGATGAGGATTATGAAGATCCCGACGAGGGGGATTCAAAAAAAGCAATAGTCTCGGATCAGTTGACCTTCTCTAGCTGCACGCCTCGGCGTTCTTTAAAGGCTTGACCGCCGTAGGCTGATTCTCAAAGTCGATCGCTAATACGGTAATGTCATCTTGCTGCCCTTCGCCGCGCACATGTCCCGACCATCGCGACAACTCATCCAATAACGCATCAATGAATTCTTCTGCACCGAGGCTGTGCTTGCTTTCCATCAGCTTCATGAACCGGCCGGTACCAAATTCTTCCCCAGATGGGCTCGAGGTTTCAAGAACTCCGTCGGTATACAGAACGCAGCGGTCCCCGGATTCGAGCGGCAAGTTCACAGCGGAGTACGTTTCTTCGGGAAATTGGCCGAGCACCAGTCCGTTTTCGGACACCTCAAAGGCTTTTCCTGAAGAACTGCGCCAGTGCAGTAACGGCGGATGTCCCGCACCTGCGTAAGTCATGGATTTTTTTTCCAGGTCCACAAAGACGTACGCCGCCGTCACAAAATTTCTCTGGAATTTGCCGCAAAGCGCCTGATTCAACCCGGACAAGACCTTCCCAGGATCTGACGCGTGTGGGGACTGCGCGGTCAGCGCAACCTGAAGCATCGATGCGATCAGCGCGGCAGGCAGACCGTGTCCCGAGACATCCGCAATCAAGACGCCCACGTGTTTTTCGTCCACCACGATAAAGTCGTAGAAATCGCCGGCTACCGACGTCATCGGGATGTACCGCGCAACGATTTTTAGGCCGCCAAGCTTGGGCGTATCGCTCGGCAGGATGGAGAGTTGGATTTGACGCGCCATTTCCAGCTCATTATTGATAGCCACCAGCTGTTGTGCGATTTGCTCGTGCGCTTGGCGAAGCATCAAGTGAAGACTCACGCGCACCTTCACGATTGCAGCGGAGAACGGCTTATGAATATAGTCTACGGCGCCGACTTCGAATCCTTTTGTCTCGTCCTCAGCTCCGGTCTGGCCCGTAAGGAAAATTACCGGAATATTTTGAGTGGCAGGATTCGCTTTCAAACGCCGGCAAACTTCGTAGCCGTCCATCCCCGGCATCATCACGTCGAGCAGGATCAAATCCGGTTTTTCCTCGGCCGAAGCGATCGCCAGCGCCTTCTCCCCATTCGTGGCTACCTTGGTGTTGAACGAGTCTTTCAATGCGCCGGAAATGACTCCTAGATTGATGGGCGTATCATCCACGATCAATATCGACTTTTGTGCTGATGTCACAGCCATATTTTCACTCCAGATTTAGAGACAAGCGCTCTGCGATCCCAGAAAGGCACTTCAGAGCCGCCTCAAAATCAAAATTGCCGATGTATCCGCTTAGATCGCCGATTTCCGTACCAGTGAGCACTCTCGATAGATTCGGCCGAACATCCAAAATGAAATCGGCGGCCGCGCCATCATCGCTCTTCAGCAATTTCTTCAGCCGCCCGAGCGCTTCCGCCACAATTGAGGGATCCGACGACACTTCGCTTCCATCCGTCGGCTGCTCCACCGGCAAAACCTGGCGAATAGCTTTCACTGTTTTGCGAAGGGAAGCTTCCAGCGAAGCCAATGCCGGATCGATACTCTGTCCTGACTTAACAGCGGTTTCAGCTCTCGCCGCCTCTTCCGCCAGCGCGGTAGCCCCCAGATTTCCAGCCGCTCCCTTCAACGAATGTGCCGTCCGCTCGGCGGTTGGAATATCTCCGGCCGCCAGTGCATTGCGAATTTCCCGTACCGCTTCCGCCTGCGAGTCCGCAAATCTACTCAGCAACGATTCGTAACGTTTCCGATTCCCGCCCGTTCTCCTGAGCGCTGCTTTAGTATCAATCCCCGAAATCTGTAGCACATCGCCATCGGAGTTTGTGGGCGCGGTCTGTGGAGTGTTGCTCGTAGGTGGCACCGTCTTTGCTGCTTTCGGATTGTCGTCGCGCTTAATCCAACGCAATAGAACGCGGAAGAGTTCGTCCGGATCGATTGGCTTGTCAACGCGATCGTTCATGCCAGCTTCGTCGCATTTTTCGCGATCGCTGGCCATCACGTTAGCTGTCATTGCGATAATAGGGAGTGCCCTAAAGAGCGGATTGGCGCGAATCAACTTCGTGGCCTGGATCCCGTCCATCACCGGCATCTGCATATCCATCAGCACCACATCATATTTCTTCGCTCCAACCATGCGCACAGCAACCTCGCCGTTCTGTGCCACATCGATCGACATATTCGCGTCTTTCAGCAGCCCCAGCGCGACTTCCTGATTGAATTCGTTGTCTTCCACCAACAGCACTTGCGCGCCTCGCAGCGGAGCGAGATCCATAGCGGAATCCGCTTGGCCGTCCCCACCACTTTGGCGGCCTCCGCCGAGCGCTTCCACCGCCGAATCAAAAAGCATGGATGGAGTCACCGGCTTGATCAACACGCTTGCGAAGGCATTCTCTTCCGCTTGCTTCAGCACTTCTTCGCGGCCGTAGGCTGTTACCATCACCAATTGCGGCCGCACTGTAAGATCAGGCAACGCGCGAATCCGTTTGCCTGTTTCGATGCCATTAATTCCCGGCATTTGCCAGTCAACAAAGACGATCTCATACGGCTCGTTGCGCTCGGCCGCTTGCCGCACCATTTCCACGCCTTCCAAACCAGAGGGAGCTTCGTGCGCCACAAACGTCATGCTCGTCAACATGCTCGCCAGCACGGCGCGCGCCTGCGGATTATCGTCTATGATCAAAATCCGTCGGCCGCGAAGGTCCGGCTTGGGAGTGCGCCGCGAACTTCCCGCGCCATGGCCCAGCCGCGCCGTAAACCAAAACGTGCTTCCCCGGCCCGGTTCGCTGTTGACGCCAACATCACCGCCCATCAATTGCGCCAGTCGTTTCGAAATCGCCAGTCCCAACCCAGTGCCGCCATGTTGGCGGGTGGTGGAGGTGTCCGCCTGCTCAAACGCCTGGAACAGTCGTCCCATCTGCTCTTCGGTAAGCCCTATGCCCGTATCGCTGACTGAAAAACAAACCAATTGGCCGTTTTCATCTTTCTGCTCCACACGCGCCTTCACCACAACTTCTCCGCTCTCCGTGAACTTCACCGCGTTGTTGCAAAAATTGATCAGGATTTGACCCAACCGCAGTGGGTCGCCCATAAGCTGGCGCGGAATCGCCGAATCGATGTCGAAGATCAATTCCAGACCCTTAGCCGAAGCTTTCTCGGAAATAAGATTGCTGACGTTCTCCAGAACTTTTTCCAGATCGAAGTCGATGTTCTCCACCGACAATTTCCCCGCCTCGATCTTCGAGAAATCCAAAATATCGTTGATGATCCCCAGCAGATGCTGCCCGGAAAGCTGGATCTTCCTCAAGTAATCGCGCTGACGAGGATTCAGTTCGGTTCTCAGCGTCAAGTGGGACATGCCGATGATGGCGTTCATCGGCGTGCGGATCTCGTGGCTCATATTGGCCAGAAAGTCCGCTTTGATTTTTGTCGCTTCCTCCGCCACTTCTTTGGCGCGCCGCAGTTCCACTTGTGACTCTTCGAGCGCCTGATTGATCTTTTCAAGTTCTTGTTTGCGTGCCGTGATCTGGCGTTCAGAAGCGGCCAACGTTTCAGTTTGAGCCCGAGTCTGTTCTAAAAGTTTCTTTGTTTCCAGGTTCGCCGCCAAAATTTCTGCGCTCAACGCCACGGAAGGCATCAGCGCATCGAGCAAAGCTCGCTGGCGCTCGGTTAACGATGAGACTGTCGCGAGCTCGATCACCGCAATCACGGCATCCTTATCTGCTACCGGCACGAACAGGATTGTGCCCGGCGTCAACGTCCCCATCCCCGCCGTGATTCGAACATCTTTACTCGCGGCCACTTCCAGCGGCCGCCGCTCTATCGCGGCCTGTCCCGCGAGCCCTTCGCCAAGCTCAAACTCGTTCGTCGCCCCAGCGTCATTGATGGCAAACGTGCCAGCACGCGAAAATCGCTTCTGACTTTTATCCGCAATATAAACGGCGCCGTAAATCAGTGGGATGCATTCCGATATGCGCGACAATACAGCAGAAGCAAATCCCGCAAAATCCTGCGCAGCTTGTAAGGGCTGCAAAGTTGCCGCTACTTCAGATTTCACCCAGCCCTGCATCTCGCGATCGCGGGCGCCCAGTTGCAGTGTTCGTAGCGCACGCCCAATCTCGCCGATTTCATTCTTGCGTTCGAGGTACGGAATGTTTTGATTCAGCTTCCCATCGGCAAGGTCCTGTATACTGCCGCGCAACAACAAAAGTTCTCCAACAACTTTCGTTTGCACGATATAGAACGCGGCCGCAAACGAGCCCGCCAAGCCGAAGCCGATGACCAACCATGTGATTAGAATGGCGTGATGGGTTCTTCTCGTCAGATCGTCGGAGTCCCGGCTCGCGGACTTTTGGTTTTCGTCCACCAGCTCGGTCATAGCTTGGTGGGCCTGTTGCAGATCGGCATCGACACCCCCGCGCATGATGCTCATGGCCTTTTCGCGATCGCCCGCCAAGGCAGCACTGCGCACCGGACGTCCGTTGGATGCAGCTCGATCAAACAAGTCCGCTGCCGCCTTGATTTCTTTTGCGAGACCCGGGTTATGCTGCACTGCATTAGCAAGCAATGCCCGGTAGTCGGCTTGAACTCTGTCCAATTCCCTGTCGTCTTCTTGTACGAGGTTCGGGTTGCCTTCATCGAGCAGTTGGTAGAGCAGCAAACGGAACCGCATCGTATTCCCTCGAGCTGCGGTCAGCGTTTGAAATGTATTGACGTAATTCTCGATTAAGTTGCTATACCAGGTGTCGATAATCTTGCTTTCAATCGACGAATACACCCCCGCGGCAATCGCCATCAGCGCCAGCGGAAGCATGGCGGCCAGCAATTTACGGCGCAGCCCTAAGTTTGCGAATATGCCCATCTATTGCGGAAGAGTATCGGTTCCATCCACTCGCTTTATCGCCGGAGGATTTCAACGACCATCCAGTGCGTCCTCCGGCTGGTTCGCGCCCAAGCCAACAATGGCGCGTTTCAGATAGTAGTCGCCATAAACGCCCATCGTGTCCGTGTTCATTTGCCAACCGTTGACAACACGGGCAAGCGTCGGCATCTTCGCGTACATGTTTTTCAGCGCATCCGTGGCAGCTTTGTCCAAAGCCTGTTGGACGCTCGGGTCCAACCGGTCAAAATCAAAACGCTTTCCGAGTTCAACGCCGATTCGCTTTAGCCGGTCGAGAGCGCCGGAAGTGGATTGTTGGGCACCTGCTGGAGCGACGGCGCACAAAGGCAGCATACACAGGAAACCCAAAAAAGCGAGAAATCGCGCACTGATTTTCATCGACCGCATGTCGGATGCTCCTTTTGTTGGTCGAAGGAAAGCGAAGCGATGCTTTCACAGCCGCGTCAAAAGTGGAACTGTCAGAATTGACAATAAGCACGGCAACTCTGGAAGTTTTCTACCGCACTAAGTTGACGCTAATTGGGTCTGCCTAGCCACGAATACTGCCATGCCACCGATACATTTTGGTAGTTCCCGCCGAAACTGATATATGTGCCATTGCTGTAACTTACTTTTATCGATTGATGTTTGCTGATCGGAAAAGAAAGCGTGCCTCCGATTCGCGACCCAGTCTGTTTTGTCTGCAGATTTTGTATGCCGCTCAAACTGGTAATGCCGCCCCGCCAGAAGTTCCCGTCCAGTGACAGCCACAAGCGCGGTTCCACGTCGTAACTCAAATGTCCTTCCAGAGAAATGATCGGCGCCTGATTCTGTGGCATGCTGATCGGCCCGTCGTAAAAGGCCGAGTTTGTGGTGTAGAACCAGGCTCCGGCATAGCCGTCCAGCACCCAATGGCCCCAGCTTTCGGAATATCCAAGCTCCGGTTTGAAAGCCCACCGATGGGCGCCCCAGTTGACCAGTTTCGCGCTGCTGTATTGTCCAGTAGGTGCGAGTACCTTCAGGCTCAGGCCCAGCAGCCTTTTTTGTTTCCAGTTCACCCATTCTTTCGGTTGCATCGCCGGGCCGCCTATCAAGTTCACAGAAAAGCGGTAGGTGGAATCCAGCAGCCCCGAACGGTATATCGCCATGTGTTGCCCCGCGACGTTGCCCTGAAAAGTTCCCACCCCGTAGGGCAGCGCGGCCGTGATGTTTGCCGAGCGTCCAAAGAAACTCATCGAATGGTAGTAGCTGATGATCGATACGTGGTAGGCGCCGGTTGCGCCGGTGACCGGTATAGTGCCGTTGAAGTTCACGCCTCCGTCGAAGAAGGAATAGGTAAGCGTGACCGCATTCCAGTGCAAGGGAGTGACGACGTAGGCCCGCGGGGCGAGGTCCTGCGCCGAAACCTGGGCACCCCCTGCCACAAACAAAACTATTAACGCGAGGACGAAGCGAACTCGCATGACCTACCAGGAATGTTCAATCACAGGGAAGATACGGCTCTCTCGCCGCAATGGACACTGTTACTTCTGACAATTCCGCTGTAGCGGCAATCAAGAAACAAAATCGTCACGTTTGGAAGGTTTAAGACGAATGCTCCGTCAGATTCGTCCCGCATCGCCGTTTTGCAGATCTGGGAGAAATGCAGAGTTGATGAAAACAAGGTGGAGTCGCGGGGTGGGCACGCTTCGGCCCTTGAGAAAATCAAGGCGGATGCAAATGAATTGCAGCAGAACATGCGAGGTCTACAATCACATCGAACCCTGGCCAGCCCGTGGCAACAAGATGCCATCGACCGCATTACCGGACTCGCGAATGATCTGGCTGCGAACATGAACGCGGCCATCGATCGCCTGAATAAGAGCAAGAGTCCCTCCGCACCGCCGTACCTTGAGTATCTAAAGGCGAACACGCGAATCGCTACTGATCTCGCAGATGAGATCGATGCAACCATCGATTACGCACAGAACAAGGCGAAGCTGGACAACTTGCGTAAAAAGTTAGATGCGACCGCAAACTAATGTTGTGAGAAGTTTCCTGAGAGCGCGACTAACACCCTCTGCCTTATTGTAAAAACTGACAGTACTCCAATGTTAGCCGTTGTGATAATTTCAGGTTTGCCTTCCGACGCATGTAGCACTTTGAAGGGAATCAAGTCCTATGACAAAAAGAGGTCGCCAGGAGAGAGCTTCCAAGGTCTCGAGGCAATCAAATTCGCTGAAAATTGTTATATGCCTTGCGGTGTTGCTGGCTGGATTCGGCTTCTGGCGGTATGCGGGCCGTTCTGTCCAAGCGACCAGGACCGCGGCGTCGGTGGTGACGGCTGAAGGACCGTCCGCTGGCAACAGCAACTTTGCTCCGACAGTCGAAAACAAGAATGCTCCGGCGCGTTCTGGTCCCGAAGGGATGGCTTGGATTCCCGGCGGTGAATTCTCCATGGGTGCTCAGGATCCACCAGGTAACGACGCCGTGGGCATGCAGGCCACACTAGATTCGCGTCCGATTCACCGTGTGTACGTGGACGGCTTCTGGATGGATAAGACGGATGTGACGAACGCCGAGTTCGCGAAATTCGTCAAGGCCACAAGATACCTAACGGTTGCGGAACGGAAACCGAAGGCTGAGGATTTTCCCGGCGCACCACCCGAAAATCTGGTGGCTGGTTCTGTAGTTTTTTCGCCGCCTGATCATCCGGTTTCGTTGAACGATCACTACCAGTGGTGGTCTTACGTCCACGGCGCGAACTGGCGTCATCCGCTGGGCCCGAACAGTAGCATCCAGGGGAAACAGGACTATCCGGTCGTGCAGATTGCGTATGAAGATGCCGCCGCTTATGCAAAATGGGCCGGGAAACGATTACCAACTGAGGCAGAGTGGGAATTCGCCGCACGAGGCGGGCTAAGTGGAAAACCCTATGTTTGGGGAGACGAGTTTCGGCCGGGCGGTAAGTGGATGGCGAACACCTTTCAAGGTCAGTTTCCGACTAAAGATACCGGAGAGGACCATTACGTCGGCATAAGTGGAGCTGCGCGGTTTCCAGCGAACGGCTATGGACTTTACGATATGGCGGGGAACGTCTGGCAATGGACAAGTGACTGGTATCGGCCGGATTATTACCAGCAATTGGTCGAGGCTGGGGGCGTAGCACGGAATCCCGAAGGTCCCGATGCGCCGTATGATCCGTCCGAACCGAACGAGCGAAAGAAAACTCATCGCGGCGGATCGTTTTTATGCACCGATCAATACTGCTCGCGATATATGGTCGGCACACGGGGCAAGGGCGAGGTTAGCACCGGCACAAATCACTTGGGTTTTCGCTGCGTGAAAGAGCCGTCATCACACCCCGCACAATGAATCCCGCCTTCTCAGTCTGCGTTTGATTTGGACATCGTTCCGGTTCGGAAGAACAGGGATCGAAAGTTGTCCTCGCCCAAAACTCGCTGCAATTCCCGGAATGCAAATAGAGGAATGAAAGTGCAAAATACGACCAAACTGCGACAGATCAGGATATCCACACGGATTTGATGGAACGCGCTTGCGATCGTATCTCCGTGTACGAGTTGTTTGATCACTTCTTCGACGACGTGAAAAGCGAACACCAACAAGGTAAACAGAGCCGCCTTGTGCAGAGCTGAAACCACCAATCGTCGGCCTTCTTGCTTCTTCCCAAGGTGCGCGTATTCTCCGATAAGAATGACCTTGGCGATCACAAGAGCGTTGATCAGCGCCGACCCATAACTGAAATAAGAGACATGAAACTTGCCCAACAAGACCGTACTGTAGGCCACTACAGCGCAGAAGAAGAATGCCAGATACAAAGAGATTCCGGCAAATTCCTGACCCTCGTGAATGACTTTTTGCTTTATGTCTCTCATGCTAACCCCTCCCAGAAGGAGATGCGGTCCGCGCCTGCTGAAATCGAATGGTTGAACTACTGAAGTTCCTCTTGGAATTGTCAGTTATGACAGTAAGTCGTTTCAGTCTGTTCAGAGGTCTGGCGAGCAATCCAGAAATTTGACTGGCATGTTGTGGCATACCGCGAAAACCTGTCACCTACTCCCTGTTGTACGTTGACGTACATAAGATGCGGTGGCATAATTCCCACCGTACTGAGGCTCCATACCCCGAGGTTCCCCCAATGAGCCCGCCTCGCCGCTTACCGCGAACGCGGAATGCCCAAATACCGGCGAATCGTTTTGATGCTGTAGCCTTTTTAGCAAATACTGGTATCGGCAGGACCCTTCATCGATATAAACCAAAACAAACAATCTTTTCTCAAGGAGAGCGCCCGGACGCTGTGTTTTACATTCAGGAAGGCAGAGTGCGGGTCAGTGTGTTGTCTAAATTCGGTAAAGAGGCAACCATCACGCTGCTTGGTCCCGGCGATTTTTTGGGTGAAGGATGCATCGCCTCGGATCAATCAGTCCGCGTTTCGACAGCAACGGCTCTATCAAACTGCTCTCTCCTAAGAGTTGACCGGAATGAGATGCTGCGCACGCTCCACGGGGAGAACATTTTCTCTGACATGTTCGTTGCATATGTAGTTAAACGTTACAACCGCACCGAAGCCGATTTGGTCGATCAGCTCTTCAATTCGAGTGAAAAGCGATTGGCACGAGCTCTACTAACCCAGGCCCGCTTCGGAAAAACCGGAAAGCCCCAAGCAGTGATACCAAATATAAGCCAGAAGACCCTCGCGGAGATGATCGGTACGACTCGCCAACGAGTGAATTTTTTTATGAACCGATTCAAAAGGCTCGGCCACATTAAGTACAACGATGGATTGCAGGTACATCGCTCGCTTCTGAGCGTCGTTCTCCATGAATAGTGAAGTGTTGCTTGAAGCTATAAGCGTTCTCATCAATCGGCATCATTTCATTATGAATATTCAGGTACCTGTCCTATAGTGGACACCTAGTTTATTGTAATTTTTCTAAACTTTCGCCAGCGTTCCAGGCCAAACACCGAGAAACTGTTTTGAATCTAAATCGGCGAGTTCGTCCGTCGAGGACCTGTTGTCTCTGGAAAAAAATGAAAGCTGCGAACTTAGGGATAGGGGTAATGTTCGCACGGTACTGTAGGGTTTTCCCCTATGCGATTTTCTGCGACTGTTTTCTTCCTGGAAGGTGAGTAATGGATGCCGTCAGTCGCTCCTCATGGAACCTCTGGGAGCCGAATTCCATTTTTCGCGCAGCCACTTTAGTTTGTGCTGTTGCCGGCTTAGCTTACCTAGCTGCAAGGCTCGGAGGTGCACTGGTCTTATATCCCCAAAACGTTTGGCCGCTGTGGCCCGGTTGCGCACTTATCGTGTCCGTATTATTGCTGGTACCGCGTAAGAGCTGGTTACCACTCATCGCCGCAGCTTTTGCAGCATTTGCTATCTACGATCTGCAGGCGGGTGTGCCGGCAGGCATGATTCTCCGCCTGATTCTCGCTGACGTGGTAGAAGTCGTCTCGGTAGCCTTGTTGGTCAGCTATTCCTTCAAGGGAGTGCCCAAGCTAGATAGCATAAGGGCTCTGACCAAGTATTCTTTCTTTGCAGCATTCGTAGCGCCCATCGTTGCATCGTTTCTCGGGGCGCTTGCCTGGCATGGCAGTTATTGGATTAGTTGGAAGGTTAGCTTTTTATCGGAAGCCATAGCTTTCCTAACTGTCCCGCCTGCTATTTGGGGATGGGCGAGCGGGAGTTCGGCACGGCCACGGAAATCACATGCGTACTGGCTCGAAGCGGGGGCGCTGCTTTTCGCGCTGATGCTTTTTGGATGGTTAACTTTCGTAGCACTCAAGACCAGCAGTCCGCCTATACTGCTTTATTGTTTCGTACCCTTTCTGCTGTGGGCCGCTTTACGTTTCGGATTGACAGGTGTAGCTACTTCGATGCTTGTCATCGCCTTACTGTCGATTTGGGGCGCTATCCACGGACGTGGTCCCTTCACCGGGCAAGGAACGCTCGAAAATGTATTATCGCTGCAACTATTTTTATTGTTCGCAACAGTGCCCTTTATGGTCTTCGCGGCCCTTGCCGAGGAGCGCCAAAGAACAGTAGCGGACCTGCGGGAAGACGAAGAGCGAATACGCTTGGGGATGGCAGCCGCCAAAATGATGGGGTGGGAATGGGACATCAAGAGCGGGCGCAACCCTTGGTCCGGTGAGACGCGTACAGTGATGGGGATGTCGTCGGCCGATACCTCTGGCTCCATACAGGATTTTTGGGATCGTGTGCATCCGGAAGACTATGATCAACTTTCGAAGGCTCTTGAAATTGCAAAACGGGACCACCTGGAGTTTGAACACGAATTTCGCGTGATTTGGCCAGACAAGACCGTGCACTGGCTGCGGTCGGCAGGCAGATTTTTCTATACAGTCCGGGGCGTGCCTGAACGCATGATGGGTGTTTTGCGAAATATCACGGTTCGCAAGCTTGCGCTCGAGGCGGTGCGGCAGAGAGAGGCGGAACTCAGGGAGGCTCAGCGCCTGGCTAAGATTGGTAGCTGGAAGTGGGATATTGAAACCGATACGGTGATTTGGTCAGAAGAACTGTATCGGATCGCTGGACGCGATCCTAATCTGCCGGCGGTGAGCTATCAGGAACATCGAGAACTCTACACGCCCGAAAGCTGGGAACGGCTGCAACGCGTTGTAGAAGAAGTATTACGGACGGGAACCCCATACGAACTCGACCTGGAGATGATTCGCTCGGATGGGGCCAAACTATGGCTCGTGGCTCGCGGCGAGGCGCTACGCGATTACACGGGGCGCATCGTGCACCTCCACGGCACAGTGCAGGACATCACCGAGCGCAAGCGAGCGGAAGAAGAACTGCGCGAAAGCGAGGAAAGGTTTCGCAGCGTCTTCCAGGATGCTGGTGTAGGTATGCTGATTGTTTCACCGGAAGGCCGTTTTTTTGCCGGCAACCAGGCATTTTCTAAATTCATTGGATATACAGAAGAGGAACTTCTGGGCCTTACGGTTCAGTCGATCACGCATCCGGACGACTGGCCGATGTTTTCGCAGAGGTTAATACAAGCACTCTCGGATGGGCTCTGCTTCCAAGGCGTGGAGGAGCGCTATTTGCACAAGAATGGACAAGTGCTTTTTGCGGAATGCAGTGCTTGCGTGATCCGAGATGTCGACGGCAAGCCTCAGTACTTTGTTGCCGAGGTGATAGATATCACGGGACGCAAGCGAGCTGACCAGACTCTGCGCGAGAGCGAAGAACGCTTTCGCTTAGTCGCCGACAAAGCTCCAGTTTTGATGTGGATGTCCGGAAGGGAGAAGCTGTGTACTTTTTTCAACCAAGGCTGGCTAGACTTCACCGGCCAGTCGATGGAGCACGAGATCGGCGAAGGTTGGGTCGCGGGGGTGCATCCCGAAGACCTGACGCGTTGTCTCGGAATCTACGAAGCTGCGTTTGACGCCCGGGCCGACTTCGAGATGGAGTATCGGCTGAGACGCTTCGATGGCAAATATCGATGGATTGTTGACTATGGCGTGCCCAGGTTTGAATCCGATGGCTCCTTCTGTGGCTATATCGGGTCTTGCATTGATATTACGGACCGCAAGGTGTCCGAAGCGTCACTCGAAGAGTTAAGCGGACGCTTGATCAATGCTCAAGAGCAAGAACGTACCCGTATCGCCAGGGAACTGCACGACGACTTCAGCCAGCGCCTGGCTCTTCAGGGAATCGGCCTAACCCAGTTATGGAAGAAACTTCCCGAGACAGAAGTGGAGGAGCGAGCTAAAGTTCAGGAGCTAATGAAGAGAACCCAGGAAATCTCTTCCGATTTGCATTCGCTCTCCCATCAACTGCACTCCAGCAAGCTCGAGCATGTCGGCCTGGCGTCTGCCTTGAAGGGCCTTTGTGAGGAAATGAGCTCGAGATTTAAGATTAAGATTGAGTTTACCGAGCGCGCAATTTCCTGCGAAATCCCGAAGGATGTGGCGCTGTGTCTCTTCCGAATTAGTCAGGAAGCCTTAGGCAACGTGGTTAAACATAGCCGGGCTGAGCAAGCCCGGGCTGAGCTCTGTGACGAAGATAATGAAATTCGTCTGCGGATCGTGGATGCTGGTGTGGGTTTTGATCCTGCGGCGCTCAACGGAAAAACGGGATTAGGACTGATCAGTATGCGCGAACGACTTCGACTGGTAGGCGGAAGACTTGCGGTACAATCCGCGCCCATGCTTGGCACAGAAATTGTCGCCGAAGTCCCGTTGTCTGTCTTTACTAATTTGAGTCAGAGTTAAGACAAAACGCTGTAGGAGGAAGATATCATGAAGCGCCCACGTGTACTGCTTGCAGACGACCATCAGATGTTGCTGGATGCGCTCGAGAGTCTCCTGGAACCCACCTATGAAGTCGTGGGCTTGGTAACCGATGGACGTGCGCTTCTGAAAGCTGCCGAGAAGTTGCGACCTGACATCATCGTACTCGACATCGCGATGCCCCAGTTGAACGGGCTGGATGCCGGCCGACAACTCAAACAATCAATACCGAGCATAAAGCTCATCTTCATGACAATGAACGAAGATCCTTATCTGGTAGGGGAAGCGTTTCGAGCGGGTGCTTCGGCGTACTTGCTTAAGCAGGCAGCAGGGCTAGAGCTAAACGAGGCAATCCAGAGAGTACTGAAAGGTGGTTCCTATGTAACGCCGAGTGTGGCGAAAGGTCTCGGCGATATCTCTACGAGAGATCCGAAGAACCGTGAGCTCGCGCCCGAGCCTACTGCGCGGCAGCGGGAAGTCATTCAATTATTGGCGGAAGGCCGCACCATGAAAGAAATAGCAAGCCTTCTCTACATTACTCCGCGGACCGTCGCTGCTCACAAGTACACCGCTATGGAATTGTTACACGTAAAGACTAGCGCCCAGTTGATACAGTACGCCATCAAGCACCGGATCATCTCCGTATAGCCTCAACCATTTTTTCACTCCCGATTGTAAATTCTACCAATAGCAATAGACCTCAATTGCGCTCATGTTGGTTGCAGAGGAAATGCTCCGCTGTGAGTGAAAAACGCCAGGCAGGGATAACCCCCGCAGGCTCAACTTGCAAGTAGCCAGAGGCAAACTTTCATGACTCGAACGCGCGTGGTAGTGGCGGAGGATCTTCCTCCCGTATTGACCACAGTGGTCGCTCTGTTGCGAGAGTCATTCGATGTTGTTGACAGCGTCACCGATGGCCGAGCGGCTTTGGCAGCAACGCTAAAGCTCGAACCCGACTTAGTAGTACTGGACATCTCGATGCCGCTCATGAGCGGAATTGAAGTGGCGCAAGAGCTGAAGAAACTAGGGAATAAGGCCAAGATCGTGTTCCTCACCGTGCATGAAGACACTGACATTCTGAACACTTGTCATGCCGCAGGAGGACTGGGTTACGTAGTTAAGCTGTTCATGGAAACTGATTTGATTCCAGCGATGAATGAGGCGCTAGCTGGCCATATGTTTACGTCCAATTTTCCTTCCCAGCAAGACGTGGTTTGAGCGCGACCTGCGAAACTGCAAGAGCTAAACAGCGTCAGAATTCGCGATGTGTACAAGGAGAAAAGAAGATGAGACAGAATCACTTTAGTTTCAAGTTTCTGTTGCGATTAGCCGTTCTCTGTTTCTCGGCATTTGCCGCGTCAGCGGGTCCCATCCGAGCACAGGGACCTCCCGTTTTCGTGATTACGCCGGTAGAAAGTTCCGTTAAGTTCGGCGTGGATGCGTCTGTGGCTATAAAAGGGGACTTCAACAAGTGGGACGCCACGCTAACATTTACGTCGCCGGATCTTTCGACAGGTGTATTAGATGTCAAGATTCAAGCAGGCAGTGTGAATACCGGCAGCAGCATGAAAGACGGCAAGCTGAAAGGCAAGGACTTCTTCAACGTCGAGCACGATCCGTTGATCACGTTTAAGTCAACGAAGATTGTACAGACCGGTCCCGACACTTTCGAAGTAGATGGCGACTTTACGATACGCGGAGTTACCAAACCCGAGAAGCTCATACTGACGCTTTCCGGGAAAGGGACCGGCTCCGGCGAGGTGAATGGAACCATGGCATTCGACCGCAAGGACTACGGCATGAACAGTGGCATTCCCTTCATCAAGATTGCCGATCGCGTTGAGGTAACCGTTGACCTCAAAGCGAAACGAGTCAGCGGACCTCCGGTGAACTTAAAGTGATACCCACGGATCGTCGGATGCTCGATCCGCCAGTGGCGCGAACATTTTGTGAAAAGTCAAATTTGTCTATCCATAAAATCAAAAGGCCCACGCACTGCGGACCTGGTCAATGCTGTCGTTCGGGAATTTATTACCGGAGGGTAAAATGACCAGAAAAAATTCTACCAGAATAGCAAAGGGGGCCATGGGACTCGCGTTCGCGTTACTGGCGTGCAGCACGGCCTTGGCGCAGGATGTTACAACGAACGCGATGCCGGGAACTAACTTTGCAAAATACCACACATACAAGTGGGTAACAGTCGAAGGCGTGTCGTATCCGAACCAAATTGTAGATACCCAGATCAAGAATTCCATCGATTCTCAGTTGGCCGCCAAGGGATTGGCCAAGGTGGATACCGACAAGGCCGATCTCTATGTGGCCTACCAAGTTTCCGTCGATCAAGAAAAACAGTGGAACGCCTACGGTATGGGCGGCGGGCTGCGATGGGGTGGCGGAATGGCCACCGCCCAAAGCTCGACGATCAGTACTGGAACTCTGGTCCTCGATATGTACGACCCCTCGACTAAACAACTGGTTTGGACCGGACGTGTAACCAAGACAATCGATGCCTCAGCTAACCAGGCGAAGAAACAGAAGAATCTTGACAAAGCCATGCAGAAGTTGCTGAAGGGCTTTCCACCCAGCTAGCCCGAAGAGCTACGGTGCTCTTTGAGGCTGTCACTTTTGCCAATAACATCCCGCGTGCGCAACGAACAGAATCGCGGCGCTCGCGAAGCTTGATCTGGCCCTTCCGCTGAAATTCGGCCCTCGTCATCGCGCTGCCGATCGGAAAAAATAGGAGAATGTGCATGAATACGAAGTGGATGAAACCAGAGGGTTTCGTTTTGGCGGCATTTGTCGCTGTCATTGGGCTTGCAGTCGCGCCGACCGTTTCAGCGCAGGAAAAGAGACCCAACATCGTGATGATAATGACCGACGACGTGGGCGTTTGGAACATCAGCGCATACCACCGCGGCATGATGGGAGGGCGCACACCGAACATTGACCGGATTGCCGCTGAAGGCGCGCTGTTCACTGATTACTACGCGCAACAATCCTGCACAGCAGGACGGGCCGCTTTTATTCTGGGCCAAGTGCCGTTTCGCACGGGCCTTCTGATGGTGGGTTTGCCGGGTGCCAAACAAGGCATCCAAGATAAGGACCCGACCATTGCCGAACTCCTGAAACCGCTCGGCTATGCTACTTCTCAGATTGGCAAGAACCATCTCGGCGACCGCAACGAATATCTGCCCACGGTCCATGGTTTCGATGAATTCTACGGAATTCTCTACCACTTGAACGCAATGGAAGAACCATATGAGTACGACTATCCGAAAATGGCTAATTTCAAGCAACGTTTCGGCCCGCGCAACGTTATCTCCGCTACAGCTTCCAACGTGGACGATCCAACGACTGATCCGCGCTGGGGCCGTGTCGGCAAGCAGGTCATTAAGGATGAAGGCCCATTGCCTCCACATCCAAATATGGATCCGACAGCCACGACCAACATGGAGGATATTGAGCCTGTACTCGTTCAGCGTTCTACGGATTTCATGGAGCGTTCTGTAAAAGCTAATAAGCCGTTTTTTCTTTGGTACAACTCCACTCGCATGCATGTATGGACCCACCTCTCGCCAAAGTGGCAGAACAAGAGCGGCTTTGGCCTTTATGCCGACGGCATGATGGAGCTGGATTGGGAAGTCGGCGAGTTGATGAAAAAGCTTGATGATCTGGGAATCGCCGACAACACGATCGTGCTGTTCACCAGCGACAACGGCCCAGAGATCTTTACATGGCCGGATGGGGGCAACCAGCCGTTCCGCGGTGAGAAAGGCGTTACCTATGAGGGTGGATTCCGCGTCCCCATGCTGGTCCGGTGGCCCGGCGTCGTGAAGTCCGGCATCATTGTTAACGACATTATGTCGATGGAGGACTGGTTGCCGACACTGGTCGCTGCTGCCGGCGACCCTGACATGAAAGACAAACTGCTGAAAGGTCTGAAAGTGGGAGACAAAACGTTCAAGACTCACCTGGACGGCTACAACTTTATGCCCTACTTCAAAGGTGAAGTGCCTGCTGGCCCGCGTCACGAATTTTTCTACTTCAGTAATACCGCGGACCTGATGGCCATGCGTTATGACCAGTGGAAGGTCAGCTTCAAAACCATCAAAGGCAACCTGTTCACCGGCGAAGCGTCCAGCACACAGGCTCCAATCGTGACCAACTTGCGGCAGGACCCGTGGGAACGCTACCAGGACGAGTCAATGAATTACGGCAAATGGTGGGGCGATAAGCTGTGGACCATGGTTCCTGCAACCGTAATCGTGAGCCAGTTCTTGGAGACCTTTAAGGAATATCCACCCAGCCAGGCGAGCGGCGGACTTACGGTCACCCAGTTCCTTGAAGCTGTCTCGAAAGGTGCCTCTGGGGCAGGTAAATAGATGCGCAGGCCGTTTTATCGGATGCGGCCTGCGCAGCCTAACAGATCGAAGGAGTGTAGCATCACAAGCCCTTTCACGTTCTTTACGGCTCCAAGTCGTATTGGAATTCATAATTATTGAAAGCCGCAGCGGATACCGATGTGCAAGCACAGTCAACGCGGCCAAAAGTTAAGTGTCTGATGGTCTTGTTGAATCATGCGATTCCGGATTACTTCCCCGCTGCTGAAAAGATTAAGAAATTGAACTGTATTCGTGGCGGGCTGCTGGTTACAGCTTTTCTCTTGTTGTTTCGCAGTTCAACTGCATGTGCCCAGTCGTCGGTTACCGAGTTCTTTCCAGAGGTCGACGCGTACTTCAAACTGAATTCGAATATTCGCTCCGTGTTTCAGGCGAAAGAAACCAGAGAAGGTGGCGATCCGACGCAAGCGGAGATAGGCCCCAGCATCGAATTCTATTTGAAGCCGCTCATCAAGTTGAAAAAGGTTACTGCATTCGATCTAGACGACGCAAAATCGAGACCGCTGGTCTTGGCGATCGGATATCGCTATGTTCCTACTCCCGGGAAGCCGACCGTGAACAGACTGGAGCCCGTCATCACTTCTCATTTTCCAATTGTTGCTCGCATACTAATTTCCGATCGGAACCGGGCAGACCTCGATTGGTCCAGTGGAAACTTCACTTGGCGCTACCGCAACCGTCTGACGCTCGAACGTCGCGTCACCATTCGCTCCTACCATCCCGCACCGTACGCTAGTGCCGAGGTCTTCTACGAAAGCAAATACAGCAAATGGAGCACAACCGCACTTTACTTGGGTTGTCTATTCCCACTGGGCAAGCACATCGAGTTGGATCCGTACTACGAACATGAGAACAACACCGGCAAGGCCCCCAACCAAATAATTAACGCCGCTGGATTTATGCTCAATCTCCATTTTTAGCTTTGACGATAGAGATCAGAGAAGTTTTACCGCGATTCGAATTTCTTAACCTGGTTCGCATGAAACACTGCTCGCGAGCCGGACCTGTCACTTTTGACAATTCCATCCTCATATACAAAGAGGGGAGTATTCGGTTAGCAAATGCCAGACACGGACCTGCTGGTTTGAAACACCAGGACGCCAAGGGCAGGCAACGAACAGTTCCGGAATAATCGAGAACAAGAGAGGAAAAACAGAAATGACATTCCGACTCAGATGTGGACTAGCGGCTCTAATATGCCTTGCCCTGGGCTGCGTTTCGCCATTGTTGGCACAACAGAAGGGGCAATACGTCCCGGGACAGTTCGGTCTTAACGCTGGCGCAATTCCCGACCCTGGGATTACGTATGCGAATCTCGCACTCAATTATTCCGCTAGCACACTTAATGGTCCGAACGGGAATTCCATCAACGGTATAACCGGAACATATGCGTTCTGGGTGGACGAGAACATTTTCTACTATGTCCCGGATCACAAATTCCTGGGCGGGTATTTTATGCCCTATATTGTGCTACCTGTTGCGAATGGTTCTTTGACGGCGAGCGGTCCTCTCGAAATTCCCGAATTCGGTATCAATGGAGGAGGTTTTGGTTTCGCGGATATGTACGTCCAGCCGCTGAATCTGGGTTGGCATCTGAAGCGCGCTGACGTAAACGTCGGATATGGCTTCACCGCCCCGACGGGCCGATACTCTTCCGCTCCCGGAACGACGAATAATATCGGCTCGGGCTACTGGGGCAATAACGTAACGACCAATACTACTTTCTATTTGACGAAGAACAAGGGAACCAGCGCTAACCTATCTACTGTCTGGGAAATTCACGGGCAAAAACCAATCACAAACGCTGTCTCGGGTGCACCCCTCAAAAAGACTCCGGGTCAGGCCTTCACTATTGAGTGGGGAGTCGGGCAGGTTCTTCCTTTGAAGAAGGATTTCAGCAGGCTCTTGCAAATTGGCCTGGTCGCATATGACCAATGGCAGGTTTCCGATAACAGCGGCTCGACTGTTCTCGGCACCCCTGCGAGCGCGCTTCCTTTCTATTCGGTTCATGCGCTTGGTTTTCAGACTAATTTCATTCTGCCGCCTAAGGCGTTGAATTTCTTTTTCAAATTCTACGACGAGTATCGCGCCCTGGCTCGACCCGAAGGACGCACGATCGTGTTCGGTGGTTCTTGGACGCTACGTATTCCAAAGCCGAAAGCAGCTGCAAAGCCGTAGCGGCGTTTTTCCAGAGTTAAGGAGAGCTCCTCGGAATGTGCGGACGCTCCCAAACTTATTCGCGTTTGTGGGGAGATTGCTTGGGGCTTTGAGGGTAGGATCAAAAATGAAAACAATTCTCTTAACTTTTCTTCTCTTCCTTGCGTCCGTTAGCACGGTTTTCGCCCAAGACCTGGGATGGCCCCGCCAAATTACCAAACACTGGCAGCGGTTGGCAAAAGGCTGGCAGCAATGGCAGCTGGAATTCGGTGAACTCGACCAGCGCCGAACAACGCAATACTTCGGGCTATTCGTCTGCGTCGTCGTATCAGCAGCATCCTTCCAGTTCGTCGGGTTCCTCTTACCAGCAACACCCGCAAAGCAGCAGCGAAACGCAGAGCATGCAGCAAGAAGCGCAAAACAGGCAGCGGGGTGAACAATCTAACCAACGCTATCAGCAACAGAGGTCCAGCGGCTGGGGCGGCGAAAGCCGCGGAGGCGGTCGCAGGCGCTGATCGTTGTCGAATACAATCGTCGGAAACAAAGAGATTTCGAAAAGCCAAAGGAGGATTTTAATGAATCGTGCTCTTGCAAGCGTGAACAAGAATCAACCCGAGATCAGTGCCGCTATTCTGATGATCACACAATTGGTACTTGCCGGTGCATTGCTGCTTATCTTGGCGGTGTCAGCGTCAGCTCAAAGTGCTGAAATGCAGCAAAAGCTCGCCGCCGTGAAACAGGCTGCTGCAGAGAATAAGCAGAAACTGCGCCAGTATCAGTGGACAGAAACAACACAGCTCACGCTGAAGGGAGATGCGAAGCCCCCCGCACAAAAATTGTGTCAGTACGGTCCGGATGGCCAGGTTCAGAAGACTCCCATCGGTCCTCCGCCGGAGCAACCCGGCGGTGGCAGAGTAAAGCAGCGAGTAGTTGCGAAGAAAAAAGCAGAGATGACGGATTATATGGATGACGTCAAGGGTCTCCTAACCATGTACGTTCCACCTGACCCACAGAACATGCAACAAGCCTTTCAGGCCGGCAAAGTTTCATTTAATCCTGCGGGAGGCGTCATGAATTTAATCTTCACGGATTATGCTCAGCCCGGCGACCGAATGACCCTCACTTTTGACCCAGCTTCGAAAAAAATAATTGCTTTGAGCGTGGATACCTTTATGGGACAGGCAAAAGATGCGGTCACGCTGCAGGTGCGAATGGCTAGCCTGCCAGATGGGACAAACTATTCGCAGCAGACAGTTCTTAACGCTAGCGCCAAGCAGCTTGTCGTCACCACTACCAATTCAAATTACCAGAGGCTGTAACGCGTAGTAGTGAAAGCTCTGAATCAGAGAGTAGATTGTACCGGTTTTGTCCGCGTCGGTTCGAATTCGATTCAACACATAAATTATTCGATGCCTTGTTCAGTAGGAATTTCACCTAGTGCGTCATATATTGAGCCATCGCTCGAGTCGTCGTTTGGATTAATAGGCGGAGAAACTTCTTTCCCCGTCATGATCCTAGGAGCCCAGTTATGAGAGGAAGACAATCAATCCCTTGGTTGCTGATTGCATCGTTCCTGGTTGTGTGCGGCACGGTGTCAGCCCAGGACACAAACCAGAACAGAACGCTGATCATAAGTGGGCAGTCCGGAAACGTGCCGGTGATCCAAGTGAACGGTCGGTCGTACGTTGATCTTGAGGCTTTAGCACGCGTATCTAATGCCTCCCTCAGTTTTACGGGGAACCACATCGTACTGAGTCTTCCCGGCGGATCTGCAAGCACACCAGTAACAGCGGTGGCTGTACCCGTCCAAGCCTCGAATCCGGGATTTTCAAAAGGCTTTTTGAATGCGGGCATAGAGGAAGCCGCGACTCTCCGGGAATGGCACACCGCTCTCGCGAGTGCCATACAAAATGGATACTCGGTCACGAGCGACGCAGTCAGTCCGTATCGCGCTCAAGCGACTACGAACCTGCGTTTGGCGTCGGCAGCGGTTTCCACCGACTCGGATCGTAAAGCCTATCAGTTATTGAGCAACGAGTTTCAGAACATGGCAAGGTTGAGCGACAAGTACGTCGCTGCGCGTGCCAATCTGACTTATATTTCTCCCGACGCGCTCCAGAACGATAGTTTGAACCAACGATTCGTGGCCTGCGGTCACTCACTAGGAGCCATGGCAGCCAGCGGCCAGTTTGTAGACGACGGTTCGTGCAATTGATTTCAAATTACCATTTAAAAATTAGCAGCCTGACTTCAGTGCTATTCCCACCACTCGCATTGGTGATGCGCCGAGCCGATAAGACATTTAATCGGTCATAGTCCCACTGTTACTTTTGACAGTTACATTCCCACAGCGCGGGGAACACCATAATAAAACCAGCAAAGACATCGTCCGAGGACAGGGCTTTTTCTTCGCCACCTGCATCAGGAGGCCATTATGGAAAGGTCGAGCATGCTTGTTAAACAAACAATTATTGTGATCCTTGCGGTTTGCATGAATATGAGCCTTGCAGGCGGAGCCCCAGCATTCTTTCAGTCGGCAGACTCGGCCGCATCGTCGCCGGAACAACTCGATAAACTTCTTGCTCCGGTCGCGTTGTACCCGGACGCCTTGCTCATGCAAGTTTTAGCGGCTTCGGTGGACTCCCAGGAAGTTCTCGACGGAGGGAACTGGCTGTTGCAGAACAAGACTCTGGATGGAACCCAACTCGACACAGCTGCGAAGAGCGCAGGGTTTGGTCCTGCTATGATCGCCTTATTTCATTTCCCTCAAGTGGTTGACATGATGTGCTCGGAGATTGACTGGACCAAGCAGCTTGGCGCGGCGTTCACTGCGAGCCAGAGCGCGGTTCTCGACTCGGTCCAGCGGCTTCGGCTCCAGGCGAAACAAGCTGGTAATCTGCAAACCACTCCGCAACAAACGGTGGTTACACAACAAGCGGGCACCCAGCAGGTGATCGTCATCCAGCCTGCAAACCCTCAAATAATTTACGTGCCGCAATATAATCCGGTGCAAGTGTATGTTGCGCCCGCGCCTGCACAGCCGGCAACCGGTCTAATCGTTGCATTCGGTGTTGGCGTCGCGGTCGGCGCCATGTTCAGCAGTAACAATTATTATTACCCGCATTGGGGTTACGGTGGCGGAGTGTACTACCGAGGCGGCCCCTGGGTAGTAAATCATTATGTTTACCGTCCCGTTTATGGCCCAAACTATCATCGCGCGACGCTTTACTATCGTCCGCCAAATTATGCGTACGCCTACAACCGGCCGTATCCAGGGAACGTGCACTACAATTCGAGCAACTACTACAACAATTATCGCGGCGGCTCGAACAATCAAAACAAGAGCAACAACACCATTAATCGAAACGTTAGCGGGAATAACGTCACGATCAATACCGGCAGCCAGGTCAACAATCAGGGTAATAAGACACGAAACTCGACTACGAACAGCGGTAACACGCAGTCGAATCAAAGTTGGAAAGGGCAATCGACGTACAACAGCGGAAATAAGAATAATGGAAACTCGGTTAACAACGCGTCGAGGAATCCATCGACAACGAACGCTAGACCTAATTCTTCGGGACAGGCAAATACTCAAGCCGTGAAGCCAGACCGAGGCTATTCGCCTAGCTCGCCCAATTCATCCCATGCGGCATCAACTCAGAAACCGGCCGCTCAAGCGCAAAGCCGGCCAGCAGGCGCATTTGAAGGAGCCGGAAACAACGGCAAATCAGAGAGAAGCGCCAGCCAACGTGGCGCAGCGAGCACGCAGGGAAGAAGGGGAAAACAATGACATTTCAACACACGGTTTGTCTTCACGCATGCAAACTGGCAATGCTTTCGTTGATAGCTCTGTTGGGGCCGGTGACCACGGTGCCGCTGATGGCGCAAGCAATCAGTGGGCAGAAAACTTTCGTTTCATCTTCGGAAGCCGTTCAGGCTTTGGTCACGGCAGCTCGTTCGGGCGATCCCGCCGAACTCGAGCCACTACTCGGGTCGCAAGCGAAGGAGCTAATAGCATCGGGCAATTTGGGCGACGCAAAACAAGTTCTCGCAGACTTCGTTAAGGCTTATGGGCAGAAACATTCGATCTCGGTTGAAGCACAAGGTATTGAATACCTGCAAGTGGGGCCGGGTAACTGGCCCTTCCCGTTTCCGATCGTCCGCGATGGCAAGATGTGGTATTTCGACGTCGATCGTGGCAATGAAGAAATCGTCTATCGTCGAGTCGGCCGGAACGAACTAGGTGCAATTGCCGTCTGTGAAGGCTATGTGCAAAGTCAGATCGAATATGCCTCCCATGGACATGACGGCAATCCAAGTGGCGTTTATGCATCAAGATTTCACAGTGATGCGGGTGAACAGGATGGTCTTTATTGGGGTACGTCGGAAGGTAAACCCGCCAGCCCCATGGGTCCTTTGGTCGCGGACGCGGCGGCCGCAGAGCCACAGCAATCCGGAGCAACCACAACGCCCTATTACGGTTACCTTTATAAGATACTCACCGCGCAGGGGCCGGAAGCCGAGGGAGGCGCGAAGAGCTACATCGTAGATGGAAAACTGACGGGAGGCTTTGCTTTGATTGCCTACCCGGCTCACTACGGTTCAAGCGGCATCATGACTTTCATCGTCAACCAAGACGGTGTCATATATCAGCAGGATCTCGGTGACAACACGGCTGACCTCGCATCTCAGATCACTGCTTACAATCCCGATAGCTCCTGGAATGCGGCTCAAGACTGATTTGCCAAGCGGATTTAGTGAAATTTTCTGATTCTCAAAGCTGTTGGCAGACGTCGTCTGCTAAGGTCAGTTGCGCGAATTAACTCTCCACATTTGAATCTGTCACTTTTGACAATTACATCTGATAACCATTTGGGCGAGCATCGCGAAGCTTGTGACTTCGTCGGAGTGGATCACACTTCGCGCCGCGCGAAACAATCGCGTTAGTCAAACACAAAACTTGTAAGGTCGCGGTGACGTGTCCAAGAAATCGAGGGAGATTACCATGACGCGAAGAGTGAGCATAGTCTGTATTATCTGCTCAGTATTGCTTACAGCGTTTGGAGCGAATGCTCAGCAGAAAAAACCCAACATTCTCGTCATCATGACCGATGACGTCGGCGTTTGGAATATCAGCGCCTATCATCGCGGGATGATGGGGGGCCGAACGCCCAACATCGACCGCATAGCCAACGAAGGGGCGCTTTTCACAGATTACTACGCCCAGCAGAGCTGCACGGCGGGGCGCGCCGCGTTTATTACGGGACAGCATCCCTTCCGTACCGGTCTTTTGACCGTCGGCATGCCCGGTTCGCCTCTTGGCTTGCAGAAAGAAGACCCTACAATCGCCGATCTGCTCAAGCCCCTCGGATACATCAGCGCCCAAATTGGCAAGAACCACCTCGGCGACCGCAACGAATTCCTGCCCACGGTTCACGGATTCGATGAATTTTACGGAAACCTCTACCACCTGAATGCCGAGGAGGAGCCGGAAGACCCGGACTACCCGAAATTACCCGCCTTTCACGAAAAGTTCGGGCCGCGCGGTGTGCTTCGTTGCGTCGCGTTGACTTCTGACAATCCGACACCCGCCGACCCACGATTTGGCGCCTGGGGCAAACAGAAGTGCGAAGACACCGGTCCGCTAACTCGCGAGCGAATGGAGACGGTTGAAGAAGACCTGCTCCAGGTCTCGCTCGATTTCATGGACAAATCCGCGAAAAGCGGAAAGCCATTCTTTCTTTGGCACAACACCACGCGCATGCATGTCTGGACCCGTTTGAGCCCGCAGTGGGAAAACAAGAGCGGTTACGGTCTGTACGCGGACGGGATGATGGAACTGGATTGGGTCGTCGGCCAGCTTCTGAAAAAACTCGATGACCTGGGCATCGCCGACAACACCATTGTTGTGCTGACCTCGGATAATGGCGCCGAAAAGTTTACCTGGCCGGACGGCGGTACCGAGCCTTTTCGCGGAGAAAAGGGCACCACTTGGGAGGGTGGGTTCCGCGTACCTTGCGTGGCTCGCTGGCCCGGCGTCATCAAGCCGAACACCATCATCAACGACATCGCTTCGCATGAAGACTGGGCACCTACTTTCCTCGCCGCAGCTGGTGCGCCGAACGTGAAGCAGCAACTGCTCACAGGTTATCGGTCCGGTGACAAGACCTTCAAAGTTCACCTCGACGCCTATGACATGACCGACGTGCTCTCCGGTAAAGGACCCGGCCAGCGCAAGGAGATTTTCTATTTCGACGATTCAGGAAGCCTGAATGCGTTTCGCTACGGCGACTGGAAAGTCACGTTTGCTACCAAGGATTCCTGGTGGGCCGACGTTGCGAAACCCCGTACCGTGCCACTAGTGATTAACCTTCGGCAGGACCCTTTCGAAGTGACGATGGATTCCCAGTTGTACGCCCGTTGGTATGGAGACAAGCTCTGGGTCATGGTTCCCGCCCAGGCCATCGTAGGACAATTCCTTATGAGCTTCAAAGAATTCCCACAACGGCAGAAATCTGCGTCCGTTAACATTCAACAAGTGCTGGATCAGATGAAGACGCAAACCGACTGATACATGCGCGTCTCGCGTAGCCGAATCTAAACGCAGGGGAAATCAAATGCGGCATGTCGGAGTTCGTCTCGGCGAGGCTCTAAGAACGGCGCTCGCATTATCCCTGGTGCTGCTCGCAACAAGCGCGCGAGCCCATCGTGGAAGGACGGAGCCGCGAAAAAAACGATCATCGCGTTCGTGAAGGATACTACCGAGAAGTCCAGCCCCGAGTATGTCGAACCCAAGGACCGCATCGCCACCTTCGACCAAGATGGCTCACTTTTCTTTGGACCGAGCATCCTTTAATACACGCAAGCTGTGTTCGCGCTCGACCGCTTGACCAAACTCGCTCCGCAGCACCCCGAATGGAAAGAGACCGAACCATTTAAGTCGGTCTTCGCCGGCGACCGCGAAGCGATGGCTAAGTTCACGGATAGAAATTATCACCGTGACGCACGCGGGGATGAGTGCGGCAGAGTTTCAGGTCGCTTGAAAAGAGTGGCTCGCCACCGCCAAAGCTCTCCGCTTGGACCGGCCATACAGCGATCTTGTTTACAAGCCCATATTGGAGGTTATGAGATATCTGCGAGAGAAGGGCTATCGTACATACATCGTCACCGGTGGGGCGGTCAGGCGTTCCTGCGCGTTTACAGCGAACAGGTTTATGGCGTTCCGCCGGCGCAAGTGATTGGGTCGATTGCGCAAACCGGCTTCTATGATTGGAGCGGTAAGCCAGTAATGATGCGGGAGCCGAAAGCGTTTTTCATTGACGGCCCCGGCAAGCAATCGGCATCAATATGTTCATCGGCAAGCGGCCCTACGCGTCCTTTGGAAATGCCGAAGGCGACGCCCCAATGTCGGAATGGACTCAAGCAGGCGATGGCGCTCGGCTGATGATGCTCTTCTTCACGACGATGCGACGCGCGAGTACGCGTATGGGCCGGCCTATGGTATTCCAGACACTCCCGAAGCTGTAATGACCAAACCAAATAAGAACAGTGGATCGTGATAAGCATGAAGGACGACTGGAAGTACGTTTATTCCTTCGAAAAGTATTGATCCATTTTTACATATCTCTGTCTGCCAGTATGAAGGCAGGCGGATGACATGAAAGGTTTTCATTCTACGATCCCGGACGAATGGAGGGACTCAAGCCGCTGGATATAAGTGACCCGCTCGGACGGGTGATTTATCTCGCTCATCCGCAACTGTAAGCACAACCCTCCCACCTGTTACTTTTGACAATTAGCAACCGAGACGAGTTCTGTCATCGTGCAGTCGCCCAGGGTGGAGCCGGTGCATATGAAATGTTCTCGTTCAGGTCGCATCATGATGGCTACTTTACTGGTTCTAGTTGTCTTGGCAGTGTCGGCCTTTGAAATTTACCCGCAGGACCAAACTAAGCGGGAAACAATTCAAGCACAAGCGATGGGGCAGAGTACTTCAGCCGGCAAGCAGTTCAACGTAACCATCTCAATCAATTCTTATTCCACTCCGGATGATCAAAAGACCCTGATTGACGCGTTCACTCAAGGCGGCCAGCGGGCACTCACAAAAGCATTGTCCAAAATGAAATCCAAGGGTCGAGTAGGAGTCACCGGTACTCTGGGCTACAACATCGCATACATCCGAACTTTTCCCGCGGAAAATGGCCGGAAAATTCGTTTGATCACCGATCGCCCTATTCAGTTGGCCGAGGCCCGCGAAAGTACACGTTCGAAGGAGTACGACCTGTCCGCGCTCGAAGTGAATCTTAACAACGACCCCTCAAAAAGTTCCGGAAGCTTGATCATTGGATTGCGAGTGAAAGTAGATAAGGACAATCAGTTGGTTTTCGAGAGTTACGGTTCCGGACCGTGGAAGCTCGTAAACGTAATGGAACGAGATTAGATTTTTTCTCTCTCAGAACTTGGAAAGTCCGAAGGTTGGTCCCGGGCATCTCGCTTTCAGCAGAGTCCGGCGAGTAGGCATCACAATGCGATTCCTTGGAGGAGGGTACAAGATGAAGAAACGAATATCAGTGTGGCTTCCGCTTTTCATGCTTATTGCTTCTTGCCCAGCGGTTCTAGCTCAGGCTAATTCCCAGCCGCAAAAGACAAAAACCCAACCCGCGGATTCGTCCGCTAGCGACACGCAGAAAAAGAATGTTCAAGAATACATCGAACTCTTGCGCAGTAATGTCCGCCAGCAGAAATCGGAAATAATGGGCGCCGTCATGGCGTTGAGCGCTGATGACGCAGCGAAATTCTGGCCTATTTACAGCGAATACGATGCGGAATTGACCAAACTCAACAATCTCAGGGTCCAAAACATTCAAGACTATGCTCAGAATTATACGCAGATGAGTGATGAAAAGGCTGACGAGTTGATTCAGAAGGCCCTCGATTATCAAAGACAACGTTCGGAGCTTCTTGCAAAAACCTACGATCGTATGAAGCAGCCCCTGGGCGCCATCACGGCTGCGCGTTTCCTCCAGGTTGAGCACCAACTACTGCTCATCATCGATCTTCAGATCGCTTCTTCTCTGCCCATCGTTGGAGAAAACTAATGAACGTGACGAAGGAGAGAAAGAATATGAAAAATTCTATTGTCTGCGCCGCCGTTCTGTTGCTCGGCTTCACAGCTCTACAAATAAATTCATTCGGTAAGGTCCCTTCAGCGCGCGTGAATGCGAGCCTTACTCGGCTTGCGGATCCTGCGCAACAAAAGACCAAGGTCACTGTTCCAGCCGGAACACGCATCTTGATTCGCACGATCGATCCAATCGATTCTAGCAAACAGAAAGCCGGGTATCGCTTCACCGCGAGTCTGGAAACGAATCTTCAGGTCGACGACATCGTGGTGGCTCCTAGGGGAACTATGGTTTATGGCCGTTTAGCGGCCGCTCAGTCGGCCGGGCGCATGTCTGGCAGTTCTCAACTCACTCTTGAACTAACCGACATTATGATCAAGGGTACGGCTTATCCGTTACTTACCAGCACTTATGAAGTGAAGGGACAAGGAGAAGGTTCGAAGACGGCAAAGAAAGTTGTCGGTGGCGCAGGCCTTGGCGCACTTATCGGGGGAATCGCAGGAGGCGGAAAAGGTGCCGGGATCGGTGCGCTCGCGGGCGCCGGAGCCGGGACCGCAGTCGCCGCGTCCAAAAAGGGTCAGCAGCTCACTATACCGAGCGAGACTCTGCTCGAATTTCGGCTGCAACAACCGGCACCGCTGCCGGTTTCCTCGTGAATATAGCCGGCATCGAGTTCTGTTGCGCCCGTGTTCCTTGATGTCCCGTAGCAGGCACAGCTCATCATAAAAGCAAATAAGTCTTTCGAGCGATTGCTGAGGTTAGCTCGGATTACTGGACATGCAGGGAGCGAGCGAGGCTTATCAGATTCTGCGGACTCACGCGAATAACGCCTCTACGCGGGCTGTCAATGTCGGCTATGAGAAAAAATGCGATGGACAGAACGAGGGGTAGAACCAGCATATGGATGACACCCGCTTTACGACGGCGCGCACCGTAGCCGAACATCATATTGGCGAAAACAGCGATCGTTATCATTAGTACCCATGCCGCAATCGGAATTCGATTCCACCAGGCAGCCTGCGTGTATCCTTGCGAGTTCAACACGTCGTTCATGCCTGAAAGGGCCAGAGGGAGCACCGGTGTTGTCGGCCGCGCCGCAGCCGGTGCTAGGACAGCGGACCACAGATCATTCTGCAGTTGGGCGGTGGCACGATTGATCTGTCCAAGCCGCTCCTCATTCTGGGATTGGTAGAACAAAATACGTTGATCCAGATAGTCCCTTAGAAGCGCACGCACTCTCGTTGCATCGGCGTCAGGCAATAGGTTTGCTCGCACGTATTCGGTGCTAATCGCGTTAGCCTCTGCCTCCTCGTCGTTCTTGCGCTGATCGTACCGGCTGACCGCCATCGAAAAGGTGAATCCGATAATGAGACCGAGCAATGTTAAGGTAGCGCCGACGACAACATCTAGGTCATGGCGTAAGTCGTCTTCCAGCAGTTGTTGTTTGCGAAACTCAGCACCGAGACGCGCCGAGAGCCACAACACGACGAAAGAAAGGAAGAGAACAAAGTATGGCGAGTTCACGGACTGTTAGTGCTTCATACTAACTAGATTTTGGCCGCGGATCGTACCCAGCTGATCTTGCACAGTCATGTTTCCACTCGTAATGATGCATTAAGACGGGGCATGAAGGCTCCGCTAACATATGCCAGAAAACGGTATCGTTCAATTGTTAAAACTTAAAGGTCTCGGAGTGCAGCTTATTTTCTTGTCGAATTGAATGCCTTCCCGTTTACGCAAATCCGTCGAGCTTCACTCCCTTAGCCGCGAGGTCAGCACCGGTCACCCAGTCCTGGTAGTTTTGACAATGTCAGAACTGCCTTTCGTTTCCTACCATGTTCGGATGACGATCGGCCCTGGAAAACAGCGATGCTTCCGTGCCTATCGCTTTGATTTGAATCCACAAGGGCGCCGAACGGCTGGACCGATAAAAGCTGATTACATGGGACTTGAAACCGGGACTCCACGAAAATCCGAGCGCGTGCGCAAGGCGACGTTCACCGATCTCTTGCTGCTACTTTCGCTTGTCTTTGTAGGATGCTTTTCGCTCAGCATCCCATGCTTGGGTCAGGAAAATCAACAAGTCGACGAATCAACAGCCCGAACGGCTTCTCAGGAGAATTCGCCGAAGCCGCCCGTCCAGGACCAGCAGCCAACTCCACCCGCTCAGGCTAAGGTCGAATCAAAAAAGAAAAAGAAGCATCTCGGTCCGGGAGCGTTTGTAGTTGCGCCTCTTCCAATTTCTAGTCCCGCTATCGGTTCCGGAATTGTCCCAGTTCTTGGATATATCTTCCCGTTCAGTTCGAAGGACAAGGTTTCGCCTCCCTCCACAATAGGAGCGGCAGGTCTTATTACGAATAATGGCAGCCGGGGATTCGCAATAGGGGGACAACTTTTCCTAAAACAAAATACTTATGAAATCACATCCGGATTTGTTCACGGTAACGTCGATTACAATGTCTACGGCAACGGAGTTTTAGCGAATGTCAAACTGCCACTGGTACAAACCGGTGATGCGTTTCTGGGGGAATTCTTGCGCCGCATCGGTTGGAAAATTTTTGTAGGACCTCGCTTTATCACAGGACGTTCCTTTCTCACAGTTAAGCCGAATAATGACAAGAATTTCCCAATCCCTCCCGAAGTCGGGCTTCACACGAATCTAACGTCCGTCGGCGCAAGGTTGACCAGGGACACTAGACCCAACCATTTCTATCCCGTCGCTGGAACTTTTTTCACTTTCACATCGGATTTCTTTTCTCAAGATTTGGGCAGCAAATATTCTTTTCAGTCTTATAGGTCTGCTTTCGACAAATATTGGAGCCTGACTAAAAACCAGGTGATCGCCTATGATGCCAATTTCTGTGGGACCAGCGGGAAGCCGCCCTTCTTTGGTAATTGCATATACGGAACCAATAACGAATTACGTGGATATACTGCCGGCCGCTACTTCACTCGCTACACTCTAGCTACTCAAGTGGAGTATCGACTGGTACTGCCGAAAAGGTTTGGGGCGGTGGTGTTCGGGGGGCTGGGTGGCACGATTCCTGGTGGAAATCAATTACTACAGAGAGTGCAGAATGGCCGTTTCCTGCCCGCCGGCGGCGGCGGATTGCGATTTGAGCTAAGCAAAAAGTATCACGTTAATCTTCGAGCTGATATAGCCCAAGGCGTAGACGGTCACACTTTCGGAATGGGCGTTGGCGAGGCGTTTTGATACAACAGCGCGCTACCGAAGGACGGGAGTCTCACTTCTAAGGCCGTGTCGCCTAAGCCAGTTCTTCAAGAACCCACAACGTTTTGTCATTGTGGAGTAGATCCCGATGTATTCGTCTTCTACCGTGCGGTTCTGTTGATAAGTAGTGCCCGTGTTACTGCAATGTCATCGATAGCAGGAGTCAAAAAATGATCATGCAGATTCTTGCGTTTCCTAGCGTAAGGCGGTCTTTGTTTGTCACCCTGCTCTTGCTATTCATCTGTTGTCCGGCTCGCGCACGACGAAAGGATGTGGTGATCATGAATAACGGCGATCATTTCACAGGAGAAGTAAAGCGGCTGCAAAACGGCTTGTTAATGGTTGAGACAGATTACGTGACGGGACCTATTGCCCTGGATTGGAATCAAGTGGAATCGGTTCAGAGCACAGCGACATTCCAAATCGTGTTGAATAACGGCAAAAGAATAGTCGGCAAATTTGAAAAGGTTTCTAGTGACAAAGCAAAAGAACAAGACTTCCTTATTCACGAAGCCAACGAGGAAGTTGAAGTGCCGTCGCGTTCAATCGCGAAGATAGACGCACAAAAACCTACCTTCTGGCGTCAATTACAAGGTGCCATCGATTTTGGTTATAGCTTCACCAGTGGCAATAGTCAGTCCACTTTTAATGCCGACACAAGCGCGGCGTATCGGACTGCGGCATGGGAGGCTGCGACCTCGTTCGATTCGACGTTTGGCGGTCAGTCGGGAGGATCCAAAACAAATCGCGAAGACTTACAGTCTACGTTCGCCAAGTTTCTGAACAGAAATTCATACGTGTTGGCTTTATCTGATTTCCTTCATAGTAGTCAGCAAGATTTGACCTTGCGCACTACTCTTGGCGGGGCTTATGGACGCTACTTGAAACGGACTACGAACAGCAACTTCTCTTGGCTGGGCGGCATTGTGTACATTCATGAATCCTTCGATACGATCGCCGGCCAACCAACCAATCAAAACATGGAAGCTGTGGTCGGCTTACAATACAATCTGGTCCGCTTCAACTTCGGTGAGTTCGATTCCCAAGTTCTGACTTTTCCAGGGCTGACGGACGCTGGCCGCGTCCGCGTGACCACGAATAATTCCCTCACGATCAAACTAAGAAACAATTTCCATTTGGCCTTCACTTTTTGGGATAACTTCGACAGCAGACCACCCACGACCGCAAAACGTAATGAGCTTGGTCTGAGCACCGGAATCGGCTGGTCTTTTTAAAAGACTGCGCCGTGCGTTCCACCTTTGTGAGCTGCTGATTGGATCCCTAGTCCCATTGCGGCATTAACCTCCTAGGAGATGCTTTCTCCCAGCTAGCGCAAACTCCTCGGAATAGCTAAGACAACTCATTCGAGTTTCGTGGGTTCGAGCATATATATGATCGAACAGCTGACTTTTTACCTCGATTTCGATCCCCAGTAAGTAGAGCCGGGTTGCGCCGGTAAAGGGAAATCCTAACTCCCGATGAGCCCTGACTGAGTCTTCGACGCGTCACTGATGCCAGAAATTTGTCCATAGTTCCCCGCTATTGCAATTCTAGTCCAGGATTCGATTCGACAAGCTAAGGCCGATATCCGACGGGCGCTTCGTGCCCGACGATTAGCATGGCTCCGGTACTGGCGATCACTTGTCTGGTGGCGAGTAAACCGCGCACCCTGAATCCGCGGGGCAGCGGCATCGAGGACGCACTACTTCAGGAACTCAACGACTCCTGTTTCGAGGTTGTACATCGAGCCCGCAATCTTTATGCTGCCGCTGGATTCAAGGTCCCGAAGCACAGAGCTCTTTTCTCGAATGTTGGCGATAGTTAGTGATACATTCTTTCGCGCTACTGCGTCTACGAACGCGTAGTTTTTAGCTGAACGGTCTCCAGTGTATTGAGTGGCTTCAACGGCTGGACGGATTTTCGCCAACAACGCGGTGAGATTGCCAAGCTGCACCCCGTCAATGGCACCCTTGATGGCGCCGCAGGCGGTGTGGCCCATGACAAGCACGACTTTCGAGCCGGCCACCTTGCAAGCGAATTCCATGCTGCCCAATATGTCCTCGTCAGCAACGTTGCCTGCCACACGACCGCTGAAGATATCGCCGATACCAAAGTCGAGAATCAACTCGGCGGGTGCTCGCGAGTCAACACAGCTGAAGACAATCGCGGCAGGATACTGTCCCTTTGCAGTCGCCTTAGCCTCGCGCATGAGATCGCGATGTTGTGGTTTGCCCGACCGGAACCGTTCGTTGCCAGCTTTCATCTGCTGGATGATTTCGTCCGGCGTCATCTTGTCACGCTGTTCCTTGGTGAGGTCTGCGTGGGCCAACGCGCTTCCCAGGCTCGCCTCTACCACACCCACAGCGGTCGCAGCTACGGCAGCCTTGCAAAAGGCCCTGCGGTCAAATCGATCTCTTCCATCGTTTAATTGTTGCATCGCCACACTCCTTCCGTCGGTATTATATAAGCGTATAAGCCCGTAACGCCTCATGAACTTTTAAGGTGGACAGGGTCGCACAGAGGAGCTTCGGGGCTCGCGGGATTGCTCCCGAGTGATCGGCAAGAACGAAGCCGCAACTTGGAAGTGATTCCACCTGATTAGCCGGACATCAACCAAAGCCACTCGAGTGTAGGGGCCGACATTGTTATCGCGCTGGGAAAGGCTTGGAAGAGGAGGAACCGAAGATGAGGAGGTGAAACCTCTTGATGGAGTCCAGCGGGTGCAAGTCCCGTACGGCCAAAGCAAGCATGCAGGCCGGGAGCGAGTGATTCCATTCACCGGGCGACTGGTGAGTGCGAAGCGTAGACAGCAAAGAAGCAGGCCGCGAAGATTCAGCTCCGAAAACCGGCTCATCGCGATGCCGATGCTGCTAACAAGGCGGAAGGCAGCATCCAGACGACCGATACTGCGAGGTCGCGCCGGGGTCGCCCGAGTCACTAGCTCGGGGCATTTTTCCAAAGGGATTCCCCAGGAACCCAGGAGAGCTCGCTATCTCTGCTCGCAATAGCGGAAACGCGGTGGCCAGGGGCGACCGGAGGCGACTGCATACGGATGGACCTAAACGGGCACACAGCTGGAAACGGCGGATACAGCCAAGGAAGACCTACAGCGCGCCGGGTTCTCCTCTACTCGGATGGTGCAGCAACGCTAGCTGTCATTCCAAAGGGTGAAAGTCCTTTTGGCAGAACAGTCCAGTAACTGTCGCATGGACGGCAATTTGTTGCCCGCCATCCGCGAAGCTCTCACCGGCCGTATTTTTCTTTCCGGAAGGGGCGAGTATCAGAACTAAGGGTCTTGTCACGGAACAAGGGTACCTAGGGCTCGCACTGATCAGGATTTAATCTTCGGCGTTCTTACCGGGCTGAAAGCGACCTGTCACTTTTAACAATTACATCTCTGGACCGTCGCAAATAAAGTTCGCATATCGGTGAATCTGGACTGCGACTCAGTTTTGCGCCGTATCTGGCGCAGTGATTTCAGTATGAGTTTTTGACAGATAACCGGAATGGCTTCGTTTCAGAAACTCGCGTGATGGGCTCGTTCACTGATTGCCGTGCCGTTCGGACGAGGCGATCGCTAGAATCCAGGAGAATATGACTCTTCCACTAAAAGCGGTGGCCGTGCTGATGAGCTTCCTTCTCGTCTTGACGACGATTCCCATTGATGCGAGCGCACAGGCCCCTTCTACACCGGCCTCGTCGGCATCGGCCAGCAAGGGGGAGGAGTACGCGCCTCTTACTCCTGACGAACTGGATGGGCTCGTCGCTCCCATTGCCCTTTATCCAGATGCTCTTGTCGCGCAAGTTCTCGGCGCTGCCACTTTTCCGTACGAAATAGTGGATGCAGTTGTCTGGCTCAAGCAAAACTCCTCTTTGACCGGGGAGTCGCTTATGAAGGCAGTCGATAAACAGTCGTGGGATCCGGCGGTGAAGGCCCTAACGCAGTTCCCATCCGTTCTAGACAATCTGGCGAAGAATCTCGCTTGGACCTCGGCGCTTGGCGAAGCTTCCGCTACACAGCAACAGGACGTGATGACCGCCATCCAAAGAATGCGCGCGAAAGCCTACGCGGTAGGTAACTTGAAATCGAGTCCCGAGATCAAGGTTGTGCAGGAAAGCCCGCAGACGATCGTGATACAACCGGCGAATCCTCAGATCGTGTACGTGCCCGTGTACAGCCCGACTGTAGTCTATGGCGCTCCCGTCGTGACACCCGGCTATAGTTCGGCCGATGTAGCTGCTGCCGCTATCCTCTCGTTCGGTCTGGGGATTGCCGTTGGAGCGGCGATTAATGGAGGCTGCTGCGGATGGGGTTGGGGCTACTGGGGCACGAGCTGGCACAGCCACACGATTGTTTACAATCGCAACATTTATGTCGGGAACAGCTATTGGCGCGGCGGCTACTACGGAGGCGGCTATCGGCCCCCCGGCTATGTGCCTCCCCGCTATCCATCACACCGACCTCCGGGCTATCCCGGATATGGCCGGCCGTCCTATCCGTCCAATCGTCCGCCGGCTACCACTCTTCCTGCGAACGGGGGTAGTCGCCCCAACGGAGGCAATCGTCCGCCGGCTAGCACTCTTCCCGCGAACGGGGGTAATCGCCCCAACGCAGGAAATCCAAGCACTCGGCCGAGTGCACCGGGAAACCGTCCGAATCAAACACCATCTCAGCTCCCCGCAACGACTGGGAACACGCGGCCTGGTACAAACGAGGCGCGCGGCTATCAACGTCCGCAGACGTCAAATGCTCCTGCCACGCAGCAGTCGCGTCCTAACGCTCTCTCGGGATCGGGTGGAGGCCGCGCACAAAGCGCTCGCGGAAACCAAAGTCTGGGCGGCGGAAATCGGGGAGGAGGAGCGTCTCGTCGATAGCGACTGACGACGCGAATTCCCGTGAGAACAGAAAACAAAGCTCCGGAACGGTTCAGTGGGAACCATGGAGGAGTTGGGATGACATGCCTGAGGCTTACCGAAACGAACGCCTATCCGCGGTGCATCCGTCTTCTTGCCTTGGCCGCGATCATTATGCTCCCGACGGGATGCCAGAAATCCCAGCCGGCCCCGGCCACAAGCGGACCGAAAACATTCGCTTCGCCGGACGATGCCTCGCGGTCTCTCTATGAAGCTGCAAAAGCAGGGGACAGCAATGCTCTGTTGGCTATTTTCGGACCGGGCGCGACGGAGCTAATCATTTCCGGTGATCCAGTTCAAGACAAAGCGGCCCGCGAGAAATTCGTAGCCAACTACGATGAAATGCATCGCTGGGGGACGCTGACCAACGGTAAGGTCCTCAATATTGGCGCCGAGAACTATCCATTTCCTTTTCCATTGGAGAAGAACGCATCAGGGCAGTGGTATTTTGACAGCGACTCAGCGAAGGAAGAAATTTTAGCTCGCCGTATCGGCGACAACGAGCTGGCTGCGATTGACGTGCTCAACGCCATGGCCGATGCGCAGGCCGATTATTTTAGTCAGACACACGACGGCAGCAACGTGCATCAATATGCCCAGAAAATCGGTAGTGACGAGGGCAAACAGAACGGCCTGTACTGGAAGTCCGCAGATGATCAAGCGGAAAGCCCGCTTGGGCCGCTTGCAGCTAGTGCGAGCGCAGAGGGCTATGGTGGCAATGCCCAACCGGCACCACAGCCATTCCACGGATATTTTTATCGGATCCTCACAAAGCAAGGCAACCACGCTCATGGCGGGACGAAAGACTATGTCGTCAACGGAAACATGACCGGGGGTTTCGCAGTCCTCGCCTATCCCGCCGATTATCGCAATTCGGGAGTGATGACGTTAATCATCAATCAGGATGGTCTAGTGTTTCAAAAAGATCTCGGTGAAAAGACTGCCGAACTTGCCAAGGCCATGAACGAGTTCAATCCTGATGATACTTGGAGTCCTGTCGAATGACTCTGGTCAGACATAAGATTTCAACCACACCGTTTCCACTCCCGGAAGGAGAAGCGTGGAAACTTGCGCGTCTGATAGGCGCGATCGGGACAGCCCTTGCATGAATGAGGTTAGGAGGAAAACATGAAGCGTCTGAAGCATCCTCTCGGGTTGCTGATTGTCCTGGCTCTACTAGGATTTGGGGCGCGGATCGTTTCATCACAAGGAAGTTCCGGCGGGTCGGGTACCGTTCAGGTTCACATGGTGATTACGGACCAGGCGGTTCGCGACGATCGTGAAATCCCGATTCTTCGCCCCGAAAATGTGCAGGTGAGGCAAGGCAATACCCCCCTCAAAATTGACACGGTAATTCCCGCTCGCGGAGACAATGCAGCGCTTCAGTTTTTCGTTTTGATCGACGATACTTGCGACTCAGGTATCGGAAATAGCCTCAACGATCTCCGCGACTTCATCAATGCTCAGCCCGCAACAACCGCTATCGGTGTGGGATATATGTCCAACGCTACAATCCAAATCGCGCAGAACTTCACAGCCGACCACGCTGCGGCGGCCAAAGCGATCCGTTTGCCCCGTGGCACTTTGTCTTCTATGGACAGTCCGTACCTATCGCTCATTAGCCTGATTAAGGGTTGGCCAGAACAGAAAGTGCGTCGCGAGGTTCTTATGGTGAGCGACGGCATCGACCGTTTGCGTGGCGAGAGGATGTCGGACCGTCGAACCGCTCCTGCTCCCGGTCGCGCACCTCGCAGTACGACGTCCAGCATGCCCCTGTCCACTGGTATGACGACGATGAGTCCGGATGTGGATACCGCCAGCGCGGCGGCGCAGCGCTATGGAGTAATCGTTCACGGAATCTACGCTACCGGGGTCGGGCGCGCCGGTCGGAACAGCTGGGAAGCACAGATCGGTCAATCCGGCGTAGCCAAGATCACTGACGAAGCCGGTGGAGAATATTTCTCTCTCGGGACGCAAAGCCTAGTCAGCTTCAAGCCGTACCTAGATCGTCTTCAGAAGATCCTAGACAACCAGTATTATCTGGTGTTCCGAGCCGTCCCAAGGGGCAAAGCCAGTTTGCAGCGCGTCAGAATCTCAACGGACGCTCCGGCTTTCGAAATTGCCGCCGCTGACAATGTTTGGGTTCCCGCAGCCGATGCCGCTCCCACGAAAAAAGACTAGTCGGCGGGATTTTTGGTCTCAGAGTTTCACCGGTCGCGACAATTTACGAAATCTAACCGAGGAGGAGATCTGAATATGAATGCAAGAAAAGGGCCCTGCGTTTTGCTTCTCTGTATCGTGTGTGTACTGATTCCCAGTATCTCGTATGCGCAGGCCACCAGTGATAACCCCAGCGTCACTGCACAGTTGAACGATGCAAAAACGATCGTAGCAAAGATTAAGAAAGACGCTATGCAGATGGAGACTTACACACGAACTGGCGGGCCGAGTTGGAAAACTCATGCTTCAGCCCTTGAGAAAATCAAGGCGGACGTAAATGAATTGCAGCAGAACATGCGAGGTTTGCAATCGCACCGAACCGTTGCCAGCCCCTGGCAGCAGGATGCCATCGATCGCATAACCGCTCTCGCGAATGACTTAGCTACAAACATGAACGCGGCCATCGATCGCCTGAATAAAAGCAAAAACCCCACTACGCCGCCTTACCCTGAGTATCTGAAGGCCAATACGCGAATTGCCACCGATCTCGCGGATGAGATCGATGCTACGATCGATTACGCGCAAAATAAAGCGAAGCTGGACAGCCTAGGTCAACAGTTAGATTCTTCAGCAAAATAACGCAGGAAAAAATTCCTGGGTGAGATCGCCGCGATCGCGCGTGCCGTGTTAGCGAGCACGGTTTAGGGCTCTGTTCTAAATGATCCAGATGCGGGCTCGAAATCGAACCACTCCATTCACGCCATGTGCGTATGCCGTTTTCGGAATCATAGCAATATGTTTCGCATCGGCATGTGCGGGTTACTCCGTTCTTACGCATGAAGCTATTATCGACGCCGCGTGGAAGGACGGCATCGAGCCCGCGCTGTTAAAGCGCTTCCCAAACGCGACCCCCGACGAACTGCTCCAGGCTCATGCGTACGTCTATGGCGGCGCAATTATTCAGGACATGGGTTACTACCCTTTCGGCAACAAATTCTTCAGCGACCTGACGCACTACGTCCGCAGTGGTGATTTCGTACTCGCCTTAATCGAAGAATCCAGAGATCTGAATGAATACGCCTTCGCGCTGGGCGCATTGGCGCACTATGCTGCTGACTCCTCGGGTCATCCGCTTGCGACCAATCGCGCGGTTGCAATCATGTACCCCGAACTAGAGAAGAAATACGGACCGGTCGTTACGTACGAGGATAAGCCTTCGGCCCACATGAAAGTTGAGTTTGGTTTTGACGTGGACCAAGTAGCCAAGGGACATTACGCGCCCAAGGCCTATCATGACTTCATCGGCTTCGAGGTCTCCAAGCCGGTGTTGGAAAGAGCATTCGCAAAAACATATTCAGTCGATATGTCCAGCGTATTTTTTTCCGTGGATCTGGCAATCGGCAGCTATCGCCACGCTGTTTCCACCGTAATTCCACGCACCACCAAAGTAGCGTGGCATCTGAAAAGACGCGAGATTCAGCACAGCGACCCGAGCGAGACCAAGACGAAATTCGTTTACAATATTTCAAATTCCGGATATCGCAAGGATTGGGGCGACATATACGAGAAGCCAGACTTCTTCGCGCGCCTCAAGGCGTTCTTCGTACGCCTGGTGCCCAAAATCGGTCCATTCAAAGCGCTCGCGTTCCATCCGCCCCCGCCAACTATAGAACAGATGTATATGCACAGTTTCAACGAAACACTAGACCATTATCGAGCGATGCTGCTTGCTCAACGGGAAGGCAGATTGCAATTGCCAAATGACAACCTCGATACGGGTGGAATAACGGGACCAGCGGACTACAGACTCACGGATGTAACCTACGCGAGGCTGCTGGACAAGACAACCGGAAAACCTATTTCGGACGCTCTGCGGCTGGACATTCTCGCCTATTACGCTGATCCGGATAAGGCCTTCGTCACAAAGCAGAACCCGGAAGCCTGGCAGAAAGTACTCGATCAACTGAATAGTTTGAAATCGAGTCCGACCTCCGGCGTACCCACCCGCTGATTTCTTCTTTAACACAAGGGTTGAAGGAAATCTTGCAGGTGGGGCGCGGTAAGGTATAGGTTCATAAACAGATTGGAGATGCAGTGACCTCGATTGCATCCAGAACTTGGGACATGCTGCGGCTCATCCGCCGCGGGGGTCCTGCACTCTGCAATATTGCCGTTACGAATTCCTGCAACGCCTCCTGCGATTTCTGCAACTTTTCCCGCGGAAAGGTCGCGTCCCGCGATTTGCGTTGGATTGACGCTGATCGGTTCGGTAGCGCTTTGGACATCCTGTACAAGCGTGACGTTCGCTATGTCAGTTTTTTTGGCGGTGAAACTCTACTCCACCCGCGGCTTGCCGAAATGATCGAGGTGTCTATCAAAAGAGGCATGGGTCCTGCGGTGATCACAAACGGTTGGCTGCTCCCGATGCAGCTCAACCAGCTCGCGGCGGCCGGCCTCAAGACGGTGTACATATCAATCGACGCCGCCGCGATGGCGGACCACGAAGAAAATCGCGGGCTGAAGGGTCTCGGCGAGCGCATCCGCTTGGCCACGGCGCGGATGCCCAGCTTGGGTATGACCGCGCTCGCTCAAGTGACCATGAGTAAATTGATCGGCGACTACCGCGCGCTGGTCCCCTTGCTGCGAGATCTCGGATTTTCCGCCGTCGCATTCTCTTACCCTCAGCAGGCGCGTCTGGGATCTTCTTCCCTCGCCTGGTCGTCTGACTCGCGTCTGGTCAACTTCGAATCCACCGAATTGATCGAAGCCTTCGACGCGGTTGATGATTTGCGCGACTTGTTTCCCGTCAATAATCCGCGAGGTTCGGTCGCCGACATGAAGCAGCATCTGCGTGGTAAGCCGGAGCGCTTCGTTTGTTATGGCGGATACAAAAGTTTCTACATGGATTGGAACTTCGATATGTGGCGCTGCGATGCGTGGGACAAACCCATCTGTTCGGTATGGGAGTTTGGGGAGGCGCCGCCGATTCGCGATGGCTGCACTGCGTGCATAGCCGATTGCTATCGCGATTCCAGCGTCATGCTGCATTTCGCGGTCTCCCTAGGCGATGCCATCGATCGCCTGGGAGAGGGACGCGTGCTCGCCGCATTGCGGACATTGGTTACGGGGAGCAATGTCACATCCCTAAAGGCCGTCATCGAAAACGCAGGCGTCCTCGCCGGACTTGCCAAACGGGGTTGACATTCTCTTTCTATCTGTTGCATATCTTCGAACGGTTAACCCGACCGCCAGGATAAGTCCCCGTTAGTTTTTTTAGTGGATTCCATATCCACTCACGATATTGCATTTTTGCTGTTGGATATTACTGGCTTACAACAACATCTCTACTCGACGACGAATCCGTTCGTGCAGTACAGATTGGCCCACCGATAGCTACATCGCCTATTGCGGTAACGTTCTGTGCGAACGACAACACCAACGCGGATTTCGATTCTGAGCCGAAATAAGAGTAGATAGGGTCGGCGTCGGGCACAGCGGCACAGCCGGCGAAGCGATTGCCATCGATACGGTCGTTTACAGTTCCGGCCAAGAAAACGCCGGCGCCGCTTACGCTTTGGATGGTGTTGCCCGAAATCTCGATATCTTGAAACAGCGGGTAGATTCCCGTGACCTCGTTGGAAACGCCGTCGTAGTTCGACGTTATGTCGGGGAGCATCGAAATGGAGGCCTCCCGGGATGGGTAGTAGTTGGTGCCATCGACACTGCTTTGAAAGAGCTTCGGCACGTAATTGGTTCCAAGAATCGAGTTGTTGCGAATGGCGACGTCCGACACGCCCACGCTTTCACCGAAATAGCTTGAAATGATGGAGGCGATCGCAGTGTTGGTCAGATTTTGAAACGTCGAGTCTTGGATCAGCATGTGGAATCCGCCGAGGAGCATACCCCGTCCGACTTTGTCGTGAATGCTGACACTCGATACGTAGACGCGCGAAGGCGCGTGATTGATGTTGATGGCATGCATGCCGGGAGCCAGCCAATTGAGCGGCGTATTGAGTTGCACGGTAATCGGCTGCACTCCCCACGGGGGCAAGTTAGGCGGGCTGATCGCCTGCACGGTGGACGAACCGAGATATCCGAAAGCCGCATCGAAGAAGGCCAGAGTATCCCCTGTGTTGGGGATTGCATCCCCGCCGCTCATCATGAAGGAATTCGGGGAGTTCACGGCCGTCAAACTGTCCCAGACCACCGTGATATTCATCACGTCGTCGCCTTCATGTTGAAAATCCCCGCCTTCGACCACAATGTCTCCGCCAACGCCCGTAAAGTGCGACCCATCGGCGACCGTGGAAATCGGCCGGCCCTGGCTCGGCTTCTCAATTACATTCTCTAAAGAGAGGCCTCGTCCACGCTGGCCCGCGGTGATTCCCATATAAGGCGAACTGAGAACGGTAGTATTGATGATGCGGATGTCGCTCGAACCGTAGTCATCCTGTATGACCATTCCCCAAAATTCCTGAAAGCGGACCAGAACGGTCCGGTTGGGGTATGGCACGAGTTGTGAGGCTACCCACAGACCGGCTGGGTTGGCTTTCGGATAGAGACTACCCTTCTCGAAAAGCATCGACTGCTGGCTGGGATCTTGCTGGCCGTGGCTTTGTATGCAGGCATAGTCGCAGCCCTGATCGTTCGGCCCGGTATTGAGATAGTCGTCCGCAGCGACCTCATTCTTCTCGCGGTCCCACAAGTTAAAAGCATAAATGTAGGGCGAGAAACCTGGAGGAACGGGCGTATCGGCATCGAGAACAATATGGGCGGAAGCCGTTCCGTCCGGAACGATCGTACCGATAGCAGCGAAAAGAGGTCCGCGCCAAAGGGCGTTCGAATCGACGGGGTTTCCCCAGTCGAGCGTCAGATTCTCAATCACAACCCGCTGACTGTTGTTAATATCGATCCCCGTCACCGGCCCGGTGAAATAAAGAGTGGAACCGTTCCCATCGAAAACGAAATCCTGGACGTTGTTGATCTGCAGCGAGGGCCAGTGATTGAGGACATAATTGAGCGACGGCGGTTGATTCGACGGCAGAACGAGATGGTACGAGCTGTTCGGCGCGAGCCGAACCACATCGCACCCCGCCTGAACTCCGGCAGGAGTTAAGAACGTCGTTAGCGTCTTCCAATCATTGTTGCCGTCGGGAGGCGGCACGTCACAAACGTGAACGCTCGAAGGGAATGGCTCGGAAGGTGAAGTGAACCATTTCGGGGACTTCACGATAACCGTTGTCGGCTTGCCGTTGGCAGCGATGAAGTTCCGGACGACATCATTGGGGGCGGCGGTGACAACGGATGCCTGGGTAGTGGCGACGAGCGCGTTCCACTCTGACGGATCGACCCAAAGAGCTCTGCCGAGCCTGCGCTGGGCTTGTCCCTCGGCGACGTATCGAAAAAGGGTGCGATCGGGAGAAAGCCCGGCCACGTCAGGATAGCGCTCGCGATATTCCTTGATGTTGAAAAATGCCGAGGCTCCGCGGAGTTCGGCGATGCCGTGTTGCAGCCACTGAATCTGCACATCCACCTGGTCCCAAGTGCCGTCACTATAAAGCTGGTTAAGGTCGGGATTGTTGCCGACATCAACGTAGTAATTGAAATCGAAAACGATGGGGTAACTTTCGAAAGCGCCGATACGGCCCTGGTTGAAACCGAAGGTCACAAATTGTCGAATGGCGGAATTGCAGGTCCCGGGAGTTGCGGGTGACAAGCCTAGGTCAGAATAGCGATTCAGATAGTCGGTCGCGTAAAAATTGAACGACCCCCTCAGACAGTGATTTGCTCCGGGACTTGTCCATTGCTGGACCGCATCAGCATCCGTAGAAAGGTTTAGGTCGGGATTAAATTTCCGATAGAACTCGGGATTAAATATACGGGCATCGAGCAGAGGGTTCTTCGATGGCGTCGGTAGCACCGCGTCGCTCAAAACGAGCGGCTCCTGTTTATCCTCGGTTTGTGCCAGGACGGGCGCCACAGGAAAGCGCAAAACGCATGCGAGAAGAAAGGCGAGATAGAAGAGTTTCTTCATAACCGGAACCTAGCACCCCTGTTCGAAATCGGAGCTCCTGGCTATTTTAGTTTGAAATGATTGGGAGAAGCGCCGTGGGCGGTATGTCCCAATAATTACCAACGTAAACCATGCTGCCGGTACCATGGAGGTCCACGCTTTTGCCGGAGCTGTTGGTATTGAACGACGTATTGCCGGTCACCACGACTCTGTTATTGGTAGTACCAACGATCGAGTCGTCGAGGAAGTCGAATACGCAGTTCTGAATAATCGTGCTCCCCATCGTGTTGATTCCAATGTTGATTCCGTGCACGTGGCTATTCGACGGCGAGCCTCTGAGTTGGCTGTTTCGCACCACCAGCGAATTGGTCGCTGCCCTGAAGTCGACCACGTAATAGTTGCGTCCGTCGTTTGCGCGGCCGATAGTGGCGATATCGACGTTATTTATTTCCACAGTGTTGTTGCCAGCGCCCAGCTTCCTAAGCTGCCGTCCGTGCGAAAGTCGTAGATGAAAAGGCCGCTGCCGACACCGAGATTAAAGCAGGGCGTGGGCTCGGTCGGGGTACCGCCGTACACCACGACACTGCATTCCGACATCGATCCCGTGAAGTTGTTCTGGAACGCATACAGCCCGCCTGAGCTTGAGTCAATCAGCGTTCCCATGCCGTCCCAAGCGACATCAAAGATCGATGCACCCAGAAGCGCACCGGAGTCGATGAGAATGCCGTAACGCCAGGAGAAAGTTTCCGTGCTATGCACAACCAGCGTCACGGTTCCTCCCGCCGTTATGTGGAAAAGAGCATTGACGTGGTTGGCCTCGTTGATTGCTGCCTCGCACGCTGCCGAGAAACTGCAAATATTCAAGAGTGGCCCAGGAGTGAAGCGGTTATTGCTGAGCGCCCAGCTGTCCCCGGTATTCGTCAGATTGAAGAGATGATGGTACGCCCACATGGTCGAGTTGGAAATTTTCACATCCCCCGAGCCGCCTCCGGGCGTTGTTGTCATGCCATCGTAGGCGTTGACGATCACGATGTTATTAATCACGCCGTGGTTAAATCCCTTGCCCTTGCCACCGTCGCTGAACAACGGTGGATACGGCCTCGCGCCGCTCGTCTGATTCGGCCAATAAAAGTTGATGCCGGAAATCTGCCATCCGGTTTCCAGTTGAAAAGGAGGCACCGCTTCGCTGGTCAGGAGAATGGTAGTGCCGTAGTCTCCGGTATCGTCCCCTGCTGGAGCTCCCACGCCCATCATGGCGCAGTGGTTGAGCATGACGGTCGCGGCGCCGGTCAAAAGAATTTTTCCCGCGGGAAGCACGAGCCTCGTTCCGGCCGCGTCACATGCTGCGGCTGCTTTGGCAAGGGCGACATCGTCGGAGGTAACGCCGTCGGCGGCGAGGCTCGGGTGAATGTACTTATCGCTATCGAGGGAACTCGAGGCGCTGGCGATATGAGCTGAAATGACAACCAAAGACACAGCGGCTACAGTGATCAGAGCAAAGTGCCTGACAGCCATCTTGCTCACAGTTTTTCTCCCACAGTAGACAGCAGGTCGGTCGTCAGCGGCGAAAAACCGCATCGCCAATGATGCTACCCCTAGTCTAGATTGTTGACGGATAGCGCTCAAGCACTCACTGCTCATCCAGGGCAGAAACTGCCCTGCGGCTAGAACCCCGAGTTCATGGGAGAGTTGCGCGGGTCAAGTCAGTCGTCCGCAGTCTCTTAAGATTCTCCTCCCTCGGAATAGCCGTGCATCTTGAGGTTGGAGGATCCCGTTTCATCCCCAAAACACATGAACCCAGATCCTAATTGAACCAATCTCCTCAATCTCCAACACTCCTGAGGAGTCAATTCTCTAATGCGTTCCTTGCATATTCGAACGATTAGCGGAGTATCCAGCCGACAGTTTTGGAGGCGAGGCGATCAAGTGCAGTGACGGAGAGTTCGAGGTGATCTTCGCGAGTGTCCTCAATCTTGTTGTGGCTAATGCCGCGGAGAGATTGTACGAACATCATGGCCGTGGGAATACCGGCGCGTGAAACTTCGGCAGCGTCGTGCAGTGGGCCGGAAGGCAATCGGTGGAAAGAGCCAGACACTTCGCGAACGGCCTGCTCACAGAGAGCAAGAAGCTCGGTGTGGAACGGGACCGGCTCGATGCTCCAGAGACGCGACCACTCGACAGTGCATTTCTCTTCTTCGGCGAAGCGGTGGCTCGCTTCTTGAGCCTCGCGGTACATCCGGGCCAGGATGCGTGGATCGAGATCGCGCTGGTCGAGCGTGGCTTCACAACGGCCGACGACAGCCGTAGCGATGCCGGGAAAGGTTTTGAGACTACCCACGGTGCAGACCGCGTCTGGATGCCTGCGGGCGATGTCGCGAATCTCGAGCGCGAGCTTTGCCGCGGCTGCAAGAGCGTCGCGGCGGGCGCTCATGGGGGTTGAGCCAGAATGTGCTTCCTGTCCATGAAACGTAATGATGTGGCGCTCGACGCCCTTGGTGCCGAGGACAACGCCGAGAGGAAGATCAAGCCGCTCAAGCACAGGACCTTGTTCGATGTGCAGTTCGATATAGGCGGCGGCGTCCTTGCGTTCCTGTTCGGCTTCCGCGAAGCGATCTATTTCAACGCCGCAGTGGCGGAGAGCGTCCTCCAGCTTGATGCCACTGCGGTCTGTGCGAGCACGATCGGAGGAAATGGAGTGTGTGCCGGCGAACGCCGAGGAACCAAGCAAGCTGCGGCCAAACCGCGCCCCTTCTTCGTCGGCCCAGTCGACGATGCGGATCGTGACGGGCGGCCGGCCGTTGAACTCAGAGGCGAAACGACGAAGGACTTCGAGGGCTGCGAGAATATTCAGCGAACCGTCCAGCCAGCCGCCGTTCGGAACCGAATCCAGATGCCCACCAATGAGAAGGCTTTTTTTCGATGCGCCTCGCAAGGTTGCCCAGTTATTTCCCGCTGAATCGTAGTGATGTTCGACCGGAAGCTCGGCAAGTTTTTTTGCGAACCATTCGCGCGCGCGCAACCAAGTGTCTGTCCAGGCGAGACGTTGGGCGCCGCTGTCATCAGAAGTGAGCTCGCGGAGCTCTTTGAGTTCGTCGACGGCACGTTGGGGACTTAACGGCATCCGTAATCTCGCTTAGAAATGCTTGGGCTCGCGCTTCAAAAAGCGGCCGCGGCCCCGTTCACCCACAAACTTTCCGTCTCGCGCCTGTACCTTGCCGCGTACGGTCACTAGGGACGGTCGCCCTTCTATGGTCATGCCTTCGAAGCCGTTATAGTCGTTGTTGACGTGTTGGGTCTTGACGCTGACCGTGCCGCGATAGTTGGTGTCGAAGACAACGAGATCGGCATCACTGCCGATAGCGATGGTGCCCTTGCGCGGAAAGAGGCCGAAAAGTTTTGCGGCGCGGGTGCTGGCGAAATCTACGAAACGATCGAGACCGATGCGTTTTCGTTTCCCGATGGTGTAGAGCAGATTGACGCGATCCTCGATGCCGGGAATGCCGTTGGGAATGTTTACGAATGAATCTTTGCCGAGGAGCTTCTGGTCGGTGTCGAAAGGGCAGTGATCAGTGCCAACAGTGTCAACGAAACCGAGCGCGAGCGCACTCCAGAGAGTTTCATTATTATATTTGGCACGAAGGGGGGGTGACATGACGTACTTCATGCCTTCAATGCCGGGACGTTCGGCAAACGACTTGTCGAGCAAGAGATGGGGAAGCACGACTTCGACGCTGAGGCGCACACCGCGCTGTTTGGCTGCCAGAGCGGCATTCAGGGCCTTTTCGCAAGAAAGATGAACGACATAGCCAGCGGCACCAGTATTTTCTAGAAAGGTGGCGAAACGGCCGGTACCTTCAGCTTCGACCGATTCGGGGCGGCTAGGCTCATGCCACTCGGGTTCGGTCTTGCCTTCGGCGACGAGTTGCTCCTGGAGGCGGGCCACGAGTTCGGCGTTTTCGCAGTGCGCCGTTACGATCACACCGAGGCGCCCTGCGAGCGCGAGAGTCTGGTACATTTCGCCGTCATCGACGCCGAAGAAATTCTTGTAGGCGAGAAAAATCTTGAAGGAGGAGGTGCCGTCGGCAACAATCTCGCGAAGTTGGGATTCGGTTTCCCGGACGAACTTGGTGACTGACATGTGAAACGCGTAATCACAGGCACTGTTTCCGCTGGCCTTGGATTTCCATAGCTGATAACCGGCGAGTGCGTCGTCATTGCGATTGGGACAACACATTTCGATGTAAGTGGTGGTGCCCCCGATGAGTGCCGCGATGCTGGCGGTCTCGTGAGTATCTTTGGCGTAGGTGGCCATGAAGGGAAGATAGATGTGGACGTGCGGATCGATGAACCCCGGGAAGACGAGCTTGCCAGTTGCGTCGACGATTTCGGTGCCGGGCGGGACGACGAGATTTTTCCCGATCGTCGTGACCGTTTCGTTTTCGGCGTAGACGTCGGCCTGAACGCGCGAGCCGACTGTTACGATCTCTCCATTTCGGATCAGCAAAGCCATCAATTGCTCCTACTCAAGATCAATGGATTTGGATACCCATTTTTTTACGGTATCGCTCCATCTGTTTCCAGTCTTCGGCCACTTCGGGCTGCTTCTGGGTTAGTTCCTCCCAGGTGACCGAGGGCCGCCCCGAAGGGACTTGCAGCATATGAATGCAATTCTCGACCGGGCAAACGTTAAAACAGAGCCGGCAGCCGACGCAATCCTCTTCCCGGACAACGACTGTAGGGCGAGTGGAGATTGCTTCAAGCTTCCCGTTGGAGCTTTGATCGTAAGCGGTCGGGGGACTAGCAATACCGTGTTTGTCGAATAGGTCGATGCACTGGTGGGCTGAGTCGTTGCAGGCGACATAGCAAAGCTCGCAGCGAATGCACTTGTCTTGGTCGATCCGCGCGATGGCCTTGAAGGACAGATCGAAATCTTTGAAGTCGGTGACATGATGAAGGCTTCGACCGACGACCTGGGGGATAGTGGCGAAGCCCTTTTCGTCCATCCAGTTAGAAAGGCCGTCGCATAGATCTTCGACAACGCGGAATCCGTAGTGCATGACGGCAGTGCAGACCTGAAGGCTGCTTGCGCCAAGAAGGAGGAATTCAGCGGCATCGCGCCAGGTGGAGATGCCGCCCATACCGGAGATCGGAAGTCCCGATCCGCGCACAATGGAATCTCGGCCGAGAGCAGCCAGCATGTTAAGCGCGATGGGCTTGACGGCGGGACCGGCGTATCCGCCGTGGCCGCCGCGTCCGCCGATGCTCGGCGTAATTTCCAGCGTCTCCAGGTCGACCCCGATTATGGAGTTAACCGTGTTGATCAAAGAGAGAGCGTTAGCACCCGCAGCGACCGCTGCGCGGGCGGGCATGACAATGTCGGAAATGTTGGGTGTGAGCTTGACGATGACCGGAATCTTGGCAACGTCCATGACCCAGCGAGTGATCTGCTCGCAATATTCAGGGACCTGCCCAACGGCGCTGCCCATACCGCGCTCGCTCATGCCATGAGGACAGCCATAGTTCAGCTCGATTCCATCGGCGCCGGTGTCTTGAATGCGACGGATGACGTCGTGCCACGCGACAGGCTTGGATTCGACCATGGCGGAGACGACGACGGCTCGATCAGGCCATGCGCGTTTGACGTCGGAGATTTCGCGGAGGTTGACCTCAATAGGGCGATCAGAGATTAACTCGACGTTGTTAATGGCGAGCATTTTCTCGTTGCCATAGCGCCAAGCACCATAGCGGTTGGAGACATTCAGGACAGGAGCACCGATAGTCTTCCAGACCGCACCACCCCAGCCGTTTTCAAAAGCGCGATGGATCTGCGCGCCTGAGTTCGTAGGAGGTGCAGAAGCAAGCCAAAAAGGATTGGGCGAGCGGATTCCCGAGAAATTGACACTGAGATCAGCCATGGTTCACCAACCTTTGGTGGATGGAACGAGCGGCAAGTTTGCCATCTTGGACGGCCATAACTGTAGAGGCGGAGCCGCGCGCTCGAATGCAATCGCCTCCTGCAAAAATTCCGGGTGAGCTCGTTTCGAAATCGGAATTTATGTGGATAAAGCCGCCTTCAGTTTTTAGATTGAGAGTAGAAATTAGCGAGGTCTTGTTCTGGCCGATGGCTTTGACGATCTGGTCAGCCCGTAACAGCATGGTGGCCCCAGGAACGGGTTTGGGAAAGGGCCGCCCTGAACAGTCGGGATCACCAAGGGTCATGCGAACGCATTCGAGGGCCTTCACGCCACCGTTTTCGTGATGAACTTTGGTGGGCTGCACAAGGAACCGAAAAGTGACGCCTTCGCGCTTCACGAAATCATACTCGTGCGGGTAGGCGGTCATTTCTTTTTCGGTGCGGCGATAGATCATCGTGACACGTTCAGCGCCGAGGCGACGCGCGAGGGTGGCACAGTCAATGGCGGTGTTGCCGGCGCCAATAACTATCACGTTGCGCCCAACGCGGAGTTGTGAGGGCTCAAGTTTGCTTCGTTCGATGTACTCCAGGCCGTCGAGTACGTATTCTTCCCCGGGAATTTCAAGGGCGCGAGTGTGGCCGAGGCCGATAGCGATGAAGACAGCGTGAAAGTTCTCTTGGAGGTCAGCTACGGTGGGGTCGATGCCAATTTCCTTGCCGATTTCTATGCGCACACCGAGACGCTGGATCATGGCGACTTCGGTAAGGGCGACTTCGATGGGCTCGCGCAGAACAATGATGCCATAGGTGGAAAGTCCGCCGCCAAGTTCGCGCTTTTCGTAGAGCGTGACGGAATGACCGAGCTTCGCGAGCTCCCCTGCGCAGGATAGTCCCGCGGGGCCGGCGCCGACAACTGCCACTTTCTTGCCCGTGGAATTTGCGGGATGGAAGATGTCGATTTTATTGCCCTTGAGGTTGTCCATGGCGTGTCGCTGGAGACGACCGATGGCAATCGGTTTGTGTTCCGAACCGAGAACGCAGGCGCCTTCGCACAATTCTTGGACCGGACAGACGCGCGCACAGGTGGCGCCGAGCAAATTGGACTCGAGAATAGTACGGGCGGACCCCAGTAGATTTCCCGTCGAGATTTTTTTAATGAATTTTGGTATGTCGATATGCGTGGGGCAAGCATGGGTGCAAGGGGCATCGAAACACATAATACAGCGCGCCGATTCTGTTATCGCTTCGTTGACAGTCAGGGGAGGCAGGAGTTCTTGCAGTGCGTGCGGCGAAGGCTTATTGATCAACGAAGGCTCCAGTGGACATTCATACCATAACCAGGGTTGGGTTGGCAGCCAATGAAGACTAGCGGAACTTAGAATCAAGCGACGACCAGTTTCCGTCTCAACCAAACGATTGATCCAACTAGTCGGCAGTGGTCCCGGAGTGCCGCATCAGGAACCAATACAGAGAAGCGGAAACGAGAAAGCCGATAAACCATGCGTAGTCGTAGAGCCAACGGAATAACGGCACGACCAGACCTATAAGCGCTATTAAAATTCCAGCAGCAAGAGCGAGAAGCGCTTTGAAGTTGAAGCCCCGAAAATATTCGTAGCGGCCTCCACGTCGATAGAGTTCGGACAGGTCAAGGGAGCGGTGACGAATAATGTAGTAATCGCAAATCATGATGCCCGTGATAGGACCCAGAAAAGCCGAGCAACCGACTAGCCAGCCGAAAATATAGGAGCTGTAGCTGGTCATGAGTTTCCACGGCATCATGAGGATCCCGACAAAACCAGTTAGGAGGCCGCCGGTGCGGAAGGAGATGAGACTCGGGCGGAGATTTGAGAAATCGTTAGACGGAGAAACTACGTTGGCGGCAACGTTGGTGTTGAGCGTAGCAAGTAGCAGAGCGATCAGGGCGATGAAAGCAACCAGCGGTTGATGGAAGCGGCCGAGCAGAGCGACAGGATCCCAGATGGGCTCGCCAAACAGAATGACTGAAGCAGAGGTGACCGCTACGCCGATGAAGGAATAGAGCGTCATGGCGGTAGGAAGCCCCAAGACTTGACCAACCATTTGTGCGCGCTGGGATTTGGCGTAGCGTGTGAAGTCCGGAATGTTGAGGGCAACCGTAGCCCAAAAGCCAACCATGCCAGTGAGAGAGGGAAAAAACAACCGAAAGAACTCGGCTGCGGAATGGAATTTGCTGGGTGCATGAAGAACCGGACCCATGCCGCCCGCTTTACGCGTAACCCAAAGAAGAAGGACAAACCCGATGATAAGCATAAACGGAGCGCCGAAACCTTCGAGGAACTTGATAGTTTCAATGCCGCGCCAGATGACGAACATGTTGGCACACCAAAAAAAGAAGAAGCAGAAAGAAGAGCAGCCCGGAAGAGTTGCCGCGCCAGGCCAAGTAATGCGCAGCATCGAGTAGATGGCTTGGCCGCCGATCCAGGTTTGGATGCCAAACCAGCCGCAGGCCACAAGGGCGCGTAGGACGGCGGGTACATTGGCCCCGCGAACGCCGAACGAGGCACGTACAAAAACCGGGAAAGGGATGCCATATTTTGCGCCGGCATGCGCGTTAAGAAGCATCGGAATCAGAACGATCAGATTGCCGAGAAGTATGGTGACAATGGCCTGCACCCAGTTCATGCCTACAGCTATGAGGCCTGAGGCCAGCATATACGTCGGAATGCAAACGCTCATGGCCACCCAGAGGGAAGCGTAATTGTAGATACCCCAGGACCGTTTCTCCTGTGGGATGGGAGCGAGATCAGGGTTGTATAAAGACGGATCGGTTTGTGTAAGGGACATTTACTCGCCGAGGCTCGCGTTAGGTGAAGGTAGAGAAGGTAGCGGAAGTGAGCGGAGATTTCCAGCATTCGGAGCTGCCTATGCCAATCTGATCTCTCCTGGCCCGGGCGAACACTTAAACGAGTACTGGGTTTGACTAGGAGCTCGTCGAGTTCGCGAACTCACGTAATCCTGATAAGGCCAAAAAATCCACGATGTTCGAAGCGTCGATCGTCGAGTAGCCGAGCACGCGAGTGCGAGGGTTTTGCCAGGGGGTGGCTCAGTAGAAACTGACTGGACTAGCTCGCCAGCAGAACCGTGCCCATGGTCCCAACCTCCAAGTAAAAGTCATTCTTGGGACCTGCTTCCGCCGCCGATCGGAAAACGAAGTTGATTGCCGGTGCCGGGTGACTGGTGGCAGCTGGAGGGATGGTCGGAAATCGGGCGAATCTTCAATCAGGTCTTTGAAGTAGCACTTCCGTCAATCGGGAGCTAGGCAGCCCGAAGATTTCATGCGAAGTCGCTCTGGGGTTGTAATCCAGGTCCCACCATTAAAATAGAAGAGGCCTGCCGAGCCATTTCGAGCCGCCGCCTGCCGGCCTTGGTTCTATTCGTTACCCCAGAATGTATCGGCATCCTGTCAGCCTTGAGATTTCTCTGTTCTTTGTCATCCGGGCAGAAACAGGGAATTTGCGGCCCAATTTTCTTCGGGTTGTATGCGCTATATTGGAAGAGCAATGCGAGAGGGGTGATCGCCGGCTTGCCACGTTCTTTCTACTGGATAGAGTAAGTCGCGTTCATCCCCGAAAGAGAACGATTTCGCCTAGTAGGACCAGCAATTACGATCTGGGAAGAAGGCGGCTGAAGATTTTCCAACATGAAGTGGGCGCGACGCGTTCGAGGAATGCCAGGAATTTTGCGTCGCTCCCCACCAGGACACGCGGCGAGCGGCGTTCGATGCCCTTCACGATAATTTCGCCGGCGGCTTCGGGCGGCATCCGCAACGCTTTTTTCGCGATGGCTTTGCTCTTCGCGATTTCTTCCGGAGGCATGCCCTTAGGGACTCGAGCGCTATCTGCAATCGAAGTTGCGACGCCGCCTGGGTGAACAACGGTAACCCCGACTTTCGAACCCGCGAGTTCGTGCCGCAGTGAATTCGAAAATCCGCGCACTGCAAACTTGCTTGCCGAGTAGGCGGTTTGTCCCGGCGGCGAAATTATCCCGTAAATGCTCGAAAGATTCACCAGGCGCGCGTCATCGCTTTTTTGCAAAAGGGGCAGAAACGCTCGCGTCATACGAACCATGCCCCAGAAGTTAATCTCGAACAGCCACTCGAAGTCTTCTTCGCTGACCGCTTCGAAGGTGCCGCCGATGGCCACGCCGGCATTGTTGACGAGGATGTCGACCCCGGGATGCGCAGCGATCACAGCTTGTGGAAAGGCTGCGACCGCATGGCGGCCTGCAACGTCAAGGTGATGTTGGGTGATGCGCAGGGCAATTGTCGGGGCGGTCGCGTTTGCCGGATGTGTTCGTGCGGATTGCGCCATATGCGCAGTTTCTGAAAGTCCCGCATCGTTCACGTCAGCGAGTGCAAGGTTGCAGCCGCGGCGAGCGAGCGATATGGCGATGGCGCGGCCGATGCCGCTCGCGGCGCCAGTGATCACTGCCGTGCGGTTCTCGAGGTTCGTTGCGCTAGTCATAATTTCCCGCTCACAAGCAAGCGCAGGCACATTGTCACAATTTCTTCAGGCGCGATGACTCTACTCCAGGTATCGGTCTAAGTCGCGGAGGCTTGCACATAGCCACGCTGAGTGGCGAGATATTCTAAGATTGCGTGGGTTGCTACGCCTGGCTGGTCGGTCTCGAAAATGTGGCTGGCTCGAGGGATCATCATCAGCTGGGCCCCAGGAATACGTTCAGCGATTAAACGGCCGTTTGCGGGTGGAATGAGCAAGTCGGTCTCGCCGTGAATGACCATCGTTGGAGCCGTTATTTGTGCGATACGGCTGTAGGCCTCCCAACCGAGAATCCCTTGTAATTGACTTATGTAGCCCTGCGCAGTGGGATACCACTTCATGCGGATAGCCATATCTTCCTCGATTCGCTGGCGCGGCGTGCCAGGATCGTAGATGAACGGGATGATGGCCTCCTTGGCTTCTTCTGGGGTCATACCTTGGCGCATAAGAATTTCAAGCACTTCCGGTTCCGCCCGCACCGCATGAGGGCCGCCCGCAGCCGTACAGCCCAAAATCAGCGAACGGACGCGCTTCGGATATTGCAGGGCGAATTCCTGCGCAATCATGCCTCCCATCGAAACACCGAATATGTGCGCGCTTGGGACCCCCGCGGCGTCGAGGACCGCTGCTGCATCGGAAGCCATCAATTCGATGGAATAAACGCCAGGGGGTACGTCGCTTTGTCCCACGCCGCGATTATCCAGAGAGATGGTGCGGTAGGTTTGCGCAAGAATAGGCCGGGTGCGATGCCACATGTATGACGGATAGCTCAGGCCCTCGATGAGCAGCAGGGATTCGCCAGAGCCTTGTTCATCCCAGTAAATTTTGGCGCCTTGATTCTCAACAAACGGCATAGATACTCCGATTGGCCGATATATTAGACCGTCTGGCGGGCGTAGGGAAAATCATTGAATCAGATAGTGACCAACAGTTGAACGTTACTAACGCGGTTGGCATTGTATATAATCCGCCTCACCATGCCAAACCAAGAAACGCAGTATCACGTCGCTGACCGAATCGCCACGATTACGCTCAACCGGCCCGATAAACTGAACGCTTGGACAGCAACCATGGAGCACGAAGTGCGCTCTGCGATGGCAGCAGCGGAGAGCGACGAAAACGTCCGGGTGATCATTTTGGCCGGTGCCGGACGCGGATTTTGCGCGGGCGCGGATATATCACTTCTGAGCACGATCGCGGAAAAAGGAATCGGCTCTGCGCAGCTGGTGCAGGCCAGGCAGCGTGACGGCAGGATCAGCGAAGACACGCGATCCGATTTCCAGAGGAAGTACTCCTATTTTCCGGCGCTCACCAAGCCCGTGATTGCGGCCATCAACGGCCCGGTGGTGGGGTTGGGTTTGGTGATTACTTTATATTGCGATTTACGTTTTGCTTCTGATGCGGCGCGCTTTAGTACGGCGTTCGCGCGGCGGGGACTGGTTGCAGAGTACGGAATGGCATGGATGTTGCCGCGTCTGGTGGGACACGCAAACGCGCTGGACCTGCTTTTTTCCGCGAGAATGATCGATGCCGCAGAAGCGTCGAGGATGGGGCTTGTGAATCAGGTCTACCCGCAGGAGACGTTTCATGAGAAGGTGCGGGGATACGCGCTAGATTTGGCGTCCAACGTTAGCCCGCGCTCGTTGCGCGTGATCAAGCGGCAAGTGTACGATGCGATGTTCCAAACACTCGCCGAATCGTTTGAAATCTCCGAGCAGGAAATGCTTGCGAGCCTGAAAAGCGAGGATTTCAAGGAAGGAGTGGCGCACTTTGTCGAAAAGCGTCCGCCGGTTTTCACCGGGAAATAACCGAGATCTATGAGCTTTGAACTCAGCGCCAAGGCCAAGGAACTCCAACGGCGATTGCAGCGATTCATGGCTGCTTACCTGTATCCCAACGAGCAGCGATTCCACGAGGAAGTAGCGCGCGAGCGATGGAAACCAACGAAGATTGTCGAAGAACTCAAGTCGAAGGCGCGGGACGAGGGATTGTGGAATTTGTTCTTGCCGCGAGATCCAAACGGCGCGGGCCTAACGAACCTAGAGTACGCGCCGCTTTGCGAAATTATGGGCCGCAGTCATATGGCGCCAGAAGTATTCAATTGTTCTGCGCCTGACACTGGAAATATGGAAGTGCTGGCGCGTTATGGAACGCTCGAGCAGAAAGAGAAATGGCTGAAGCCGCTCCTCGCCGGCGAAATTCGATCCTGCTTTGCGATGACTGAGCCGGACGTGGCTTCCTCAGATGCCACCAACATCTCGGCGAGCATCGTGCGAGACGGCGAGGATTACCTAATCAACGGACGGAAATGGTGGTCTTCTGGAGCAGGCGATCCGCGGTGCAAGATCGCGATCTTTATGGGCAAGAGCGATCCCGCGGCGCCGGCGCACAAACAGCAATCGATGATCCTGGTTCCGCTCGACACGCCGGGAGTCGCAATCGTCCGGCTTTTAACTGTTTTCGGCTACGACCACGCACCACACGGCCACGCTGAGATTAATTTCGAGAATGTGCGTGTGCCGGCCACAAACATGCTGCTTGGCGAGGGCCGCGGATTCGAGATTGCGCAGGGACGCCTAGGCCCTGGGCGAATTCATCACTGCATGCGTTGCATCGGCATCGCGGAACGCGCGCTGGAAGCCATGTGCAAAAGGGTGGAGTCGAGGGTGGCCTTCGGAAAACCGCTGGCTAAGCAGGGAACGATTCGCGCGGGCATCGCCGAGTCTCGGATGGAAATTGAACAGGCGCGTCTGCTTACGTTGAAGGCGGCATATATGATGGACACGGTCGGGAACAAGGCGGCGCGGGCCGAAATTGCAATGATCAAAGTTGTGGCGCCTAACGTCGCGTTGCGCGTTCTGGATCGGGCGATTCAAGCACACGGTGGCGCCGGAGTATCGCAGGATACTTTTCTGGCTAGTTCCTGGGCCATGGCTCGCACGTTGCGGTTAGCCGACGGACCGGATGAAGTACATGTCGAATCGATCGCCAAATGGGAACTGGCCAAAAATAAAAATACGGAAGGAACATCAGAGCCACGCTAATAGATTTTGATAATCAACGTTCGATGTGGCGAGGAATTCTGATTGGAAGAAATCGATGAGGGCCCTCGTTATCAACGATCTGCAATCGCTGAAAGAACTGGTTGGCCGAGAGATTGGCGTCTCGGAATGGTTTTGTGTTACGTCAGAGCGCGTCGAACGCTTCGCCGAGGCCACCGGAGACCGGCAATGGATTCATCTAGACCGCGAGCGCGCAAGCAAGGAGTCACCCTATGGCGGCACAATCGCTCATGGGTTTCTAACGCTATCTCTGATCAGCCATTTAATGAAAGACGTGATGGAAATACGCAGCGGCGTGCGGCTGGCGGTGAATTACGGGTTGAATCGCGTGCGCTTTCCCGCCGCCGTGCGTACAGATTCCAGGATCCGGGCCCGGGTCACGCTGCTCGCTTTGAAGGAGCTTCCTGACTCCGCGGAAGCTATTTTTATGGTTACGGTGGAGATCGACAAATCCGAGAAGCCTGGATGCGTTGCCGAGTGGATCGTGCGCTACTACCAATAATGAGCCCGACATTTTAATGTGATTTGGGCGAACCAACGCGACGCGAAATATACGTTAGATTTGCCCGGTCTGCGCGGCATATAAAGAAGCGCGCAAGAGCATTCGGACTGTTTCGGGCATGGATGCAAAGCGTTCATCTTTTGTCAGACCTTGGTGATAGCGAAAATAAATTTGTTGAACGATAACGGCCAGTTTGAAGCGCGCGAATGCAAGGTAGAAACCGATTTGGGAAGCATCACATCCGGTTTTCTTAGAATAATAGTGCACGATTTCCGCACGGGTAAGGCTGCCTGGTTCGGTGGTAGGTCCCCAACGATTTTCTTGCAGCTCCTCTGGATCCGTTGCATCCACCCAATAGCTTAATGCAGTGCCCAGATCCGAAAGGGAGTCTCCGATGGTGCACATCTCCCAATCTAGCACTCCCACGATTTTAGTGATCTCACTCGAATCGAGGACGACATTGTCATATTTGTAGTCGTTATGAATCAGCGAGACGGCGTTTGTGGCTGGCGTGTGTTCCTGCATCCGATGAGAAATTTTCTCTACTTCCGGATAATCGTGTGTTTTGGAACCGTAGTAGCGCTCTGTCCATCCGCGGACCTGCCGTTGCAGGTATCCGTCCGGCTTACCAAGATCGGAAAGTCCTGCGGATGCGTAGTCCACACGATGCAGGCGAATGAGATTGTCGATAAACGATTCGCTGAGCCGGAGTGCGGTTGCTGCGGGGAAATCCAAACCGGACGGGAGATGTTTACGAATGATGATGCCGTGGACCGGTTGCATGACATAGAACGGTGCGCCGATCACGGAAGCGTCGTCGCAATAAAGAAGTACTTCCGGAGCCGGAGCATAGACGGAGTGAAGTCTTGAGAGCACGCGGAATTCGCGGCTCATATCGTGGGCGGATTTCACCTTGCTTCCGAGAGGCGGCCGCCGAAGAACCAATTCCTTGGCACCGAGATGCAATGAGTAAGTCAAATTCGAATGGCCGCTGGGAAATTGGCGAATCTCGAGCGTACCTGTTTCGTTAGGGAAGTGACGGCGCAAAAAGGGCTCGAGCTTATTAACATCCAGTTCTTCGCCGGATCGCATGGCCTCTGGATGGTCTAGCAAATCGCTCATAGGAAGCCTCCCCTAGCGGTGAGTCAGCATTGCGAGATCGTCGAGATGCCCGTGGACGTTGAAAGAACTGAGCGTAAACCGGTCTGCGGAGTAAAGAAATTCGCTCCAGGAAGAATTCCGCGACATCCAGCTCACTTGCAAGGTGCTTTCTGGCGACAGTCGCAAAGCACGCTGCATAGAAACTGCGATGGGGCCGCCGGAAGTAAAAATCGCGACGCGTTCGCCGCGCCCGCCGGCAGAGAGAAAGTTCGCGAGACCGGAATTCACTCGTGAGCAAAACTCTAACCAGGTTTCAACACCTTGCACACGAATCGCGCCGCGGACCCACTTACCGATAACGGCCTCGAAAAGCTTTTGAAAGGACACACGTTGCTCCGCCTTGCTAGCGGCGGATTGAAATGTCGCGTGGAGATCCCGAATTTTCGATTCACTTTCAAGCAACTGAGGCAGACTGCGTTTGAACACAGCCTCGCCTTGGTATTCATCGAACTCCGGCAGCACCGGAGACTCTGGAAACTCGAGACCGGCCTCGGAGTAAGCGTCGCTCACGATTTTTAAGGTCTCTTGCTGACGAACGCAGGGGCCGACGCCTGTGCGGTCGAAAACCAAATTGCGCCGCGCCCAATATTCGCCGAGGAGGCGCGCTTGCGCTTCTCCGAGCGCAGACAGCTTGTCATAGTTGTGCTCGAGGAATGAAGCTTGCGCGTGACGGACAAGAAAGAGGATTCCCATGAATCTTTTTTGAGGAAAGGTTAGACTGCCGCCCCTTCTTCCTTGCCGAATTGCGCAAAGGTCTTGCCTTGCTCGGCAAGCCGTTTCAGCAGTGGGGCAGGCCGCCACGTTTCACCATGCTGGCGATGGAATTCCGAGACACGATCGAAGACTTTTTTGAGGCCAACGGTATCGGCATACCACATGGGACCGCCGCGATGCGCGGGAAAACCGTAACCATTCAGATAAATGATGTCGATGTCGGAAGCACGCAGCGCGTAACCTTCTTCCAGAATGCGCGCACCCTCGTTGACTAGTGCATAGATGCAGCGATCGGTGATTTCCTCAGCGGAGATCTTACGCTGCACAATTCCAGCCTCCGTAACCCATTTGCGAACCAGCTCATGGACAACCGGGTCCGGGATTGCCCGCCGCTGGTCGTCATATTTGTACCAACCCGCTTCAGTTTTCTGCCCGAATCGGCCGAGCTCACACAAACGGTCTTCGGCGAAGGGCTGACGAATGCCGGGCACTTCCAAGTGCCGATACTCCTTTCGAATGCGCCAGCCAACATCGAGACCTGCGAGATCGCCGACGGCTAGAGGCCGCATGGCGTTGCCGAAATCGACTAGAGCCTTATCCACGGCTTCAATGCCAGCACCTTCTTCGACCAGGAACTGTGCTTCGCGACGGTAGGGACCAAACATGCGATTGCCGACGAAGCCTCGACAGTTGCCAACGAGCACTCCCACTTTGCCGAGTGTCTTTGAGAGCTGCATGCAAGTGGCAATAACTTCCTTTGAAGTAGCTTTACCACGGACAATCTCCAGCAATCGCATGACATTGGCGGGGCTAAAGAAATGCGTGCCGATGACAAAACCGGGCCGAGAGGTAGAGGCAGCAATCTCGTCGATGCCTAACGTTGAAGTGTTGCTGGCAAGGATCGCGCCTGGCTTGCACACGCGTTCCAGCTCCTTGAAGACTTCCTTCTTAAGAGCCATGCCTTCGAACACAGCTTCGATAACCAAGTCAACATTTGAAAAACCGTCGTAGCTAAGTGTGGGCGTGATGCGGTTGAAGCGTTCATCGGCAGCTTCCTGGGAGAAACGGCCGCGTTTGACGGAATTCGCATAGTTCGATTTGATGGTTGCCAGTCCGCGATCAAGGGCGGCCTGGTCCGCCTCTTTCAGAAGCACGGGAATACCTGCGTTAGCGAGGACCATTGTAATGCCACCACCCATGGTGCCAGCGCCAACAACCGCGGCAGATTTTATGGAAATAGTCGCAGTTTCCTTAGGAATGTCGGGAATTTTGCTGACTTCTCGCTCGCTGAAGAAGACGTGGATGAGCGATTTAGATTGCTCGGAGAACAGACACTCCACGAAAAGCTTTTGCTCTGCCTGGCAACCTTCTTCGAATGACATTTTTGTGGCAGCTTCGATGGAGTCGATGGCAGCCACTGGAGCGAGCAAGCCGCGCTGTTTCTTGGCGACAGTTTCCCGCGCGGACGAGAAAACCGCCGCGTTGTCCGAAGCGTTGCCAAGCTTTTCGTTTCGCTCCCTGGTTTTGGGAGCCGGCTTACCCGCAACTTCGCGCGCGAATGTAACCGCTCCCGCGAGCAGATCGCCTTCGATGACGCGGTCGATAATGCCGAACTTCAGCGCTTCTTCCGCTTTGATGGGGTTGCCGGTAGTGCACATTTCTAGAGCTTTTGCGACTCCTGCGAGCCTGGGAAGACGTTGCGTTCCCGCTGCACCGGGAATAATGCCGAGTTTCACCTCCGGCTGACCGACCTGCGCGGAAGAAACAGCCACGCGATAATGTCCGGCCATCGCCAGTTCCAAACCGCCGCCGAAGGCGGTCCCGTGAATGGCTACGATTACGGGCTTGCTGCCGTCTTCGATCTTCAAGAGCAACGGGAGCAAACCAGCGCCACGCGGTTTGCCCGACGTCATTTTGCCGAATTCCTTAATGTCCGCGCCAGCCACAAAAGTACGTCCGCCGCCGATCAGAACAACGGCTTTGACGCTGTCGTCCTTCGCGATGCGATCAAGCGCTCCGGAAATGCCTTCGGGAACGCCGGGGCTCAGCGCGTTGACCGGCGGATTGTTGATGGTGATGACCGCGACGTCATACTCTTTGGTGAGTTGCACTAGATCATTCATGGAAAAATTCCTCTGGCTTGCGAATTTAGGCGCTTTTCGCGGAAACGCCGCCGGAATCGATCACCAGGGAGGCAATGCGTTCGCGATGAAAGGTGGCGTCTCCGAATGCGGTCTCCGATCCTTTTGCTCGGCGGTAATATAGGTGAATATCGTTTTCCCAGGTAAAGCCCATACCGCCGTGTATCTGTATGCCGCGGTTGCCGACGGTGCGGCCGGCATCACTGGCGTACATTTTAGCGATGGAGACGGCAGTCGCGGCATCGGGCGAGTTTTCTTCCAGCGCCCACCCTGCATAGTACACAGCCGAACGCGCACTCTCGGTTTCCAAATACATATCCGCGCACTGGTGCTGCACGGCCTGAAACATTCCGATAGGTTTGCCAAACTGTTTGCGAGTTTTGGCGTATTCGACAGAGATATCGAGGGTTCGCTGCATGCCACCGACCAGTTCGGCAGCCAACGCTGCAGTGGCGATGTCGAAAGCCCGCGCGAGGTTCGCAGTAGAACCAATTTCCTCGGTCGGAGTTTCGTTGAATTCAATGGCGTAAAGCTTGCGCGTAAGGTCCATGGCACGCATGGGAGAAATCTTCAGGCCACGAGCCTTGGAGTCCGCTACAAACACGCCGTTGCGCGCAATGACAATGATGAAATCGGCGACGGCGGCATCCGAGACAAAGAGTTTTTCTCCAGTGAGCTTCCCATTCGCCACGCTAAGATGTATGTCCCGCGGATTCCAGCTCGCGTTGGATTCCACAATGGCCACCGTGGCGCGAACTTCTCCCCGGCAGATCGGAGCGAGGTATTTGTTCTTGTGAGCCAGTGAAGCTACGGCATCCAAGATAGTTCCCGCCAGCACCACAGTCGAGAAGAACGGTCCAGGCAATAGCGCGCGTCCGGCTTCTTCCATCAGAAGCATTAGTTCAACCTTGCCGAGGCCAACGCCGCCGAGGGTTTCCGGAAAAATAATGCCGGTATAACCTTGGTCGGTAAGCTTGGACCAAAGCGTGGGGTCGTATGCAGTATCCGTTTCCATCAGGCGCCGCATTTCGGCGCTAGGACATTCCCCAGCGAAAAACTTGCGGGCGCTATCCTTCAAAAATTCCTGGCTTTCCGTCAACCCGAATTCCATGGCGTATCCCCTTAGTAGCTTCTGGGCAGTCCGAGAACGAAATGTCCAATGATGTTCCGCTGCACTTCGGAGGTCCCTGCCTCGATGGTATTTCCGCGGGTGCGCAGGTAGCCGTAAGACCAAATCCCTTTATCGACGGCGCGAGGGTCACCGCCTAGCAGTTGACCGTAGGGACCGAGCAGCTCCTGCGCGATTTGTTGGAGGCGCTGGTTGAGCTCGCTCCAGAAAATCTTCTGAATCGAACCCTCCGGGCCAGGCACGCCTGTAGCGGTGATACGGCTGAATGCCCGCATCTGGTTGAAGCGCATGATTTCAATTTCCGCGCTGCACTGCGCGAGCTTCTGGCGGATAAGCGGATCTTGGGCAGCGGGCCGTCCGTTGCGTTGGACGCTTCGAGAAAGTTCAATAAGACGTGTGATGGCGCGCTTGAATATAAGATGCAGGCGAGCGCCATAGGAACCTCGCTCGTACATGAGCGTGCTTACCGCCACATTCCATCCGTCATTTACCTTGCCGAGGACGTTTTCAGTTGGAACGCGAACGTCGCGGAAGAAAATCTCGTTGAATTCCGATTCACCGGTCATCTGACGCAAAGGTCGAACCTCGACCCCGGGCGACTTCATATCGACGAGGAGTACCGAAAGTCCTTTGTGTTTCGCGACAACCGCATCCGTGCGAACCACGAGTTCGCACCAGTCGCCAATCCAGCCGTAGCTGGTCCATACCTTTTGGCCGTTCACGACGTAGTGATCGCCGTCCAATCGGGCTTCCATTTGCAAACCGGCAAGATCGGAGCCGGCGTTAGGTTCGGAAAAGCCCTGGCACCAGATCTCCTCTGCGCTCAAAATTTTTGGGATGTAACGTTTCTTCTGTGCCTCCGTTCCGTAGGCGATGATTGTGGGTCCGATGAGGCCTAAGCCAAGCGAATTGGCCATCGGCGGCGCCTCCACGCGCGCCATTTCTTCCCAAAATATCGCTTGTTCCATCAACGTAGCACCGCGCCCCCCGTACTCCTTGGGCCATGAAACGGCTGCCCAGCGGCCGTCCTGAAGTCTTCGCTGCCAGGCACGAAGATATGGAAACGATTCTTCGATTGGTTTTTCGCGCCATTCGTTCCAGTCCTTCGGCAGGTTGTTGGCGAGCCACGCGCGAAGTTCGTCGCGAAACGCCAACTCCTCTTTTGTTAGGTTTAAATCCATGACCGAGACTCCTTCAGGTTTCTAGGCACCGTTGTGTTCCGGCCTTGTTGTCCGTTGAAAACACATCTGGCAAATTAATCTGGCTTAAGCGCCGGATTTTCGTGTTGGCGAGGCGGAACTCAGGCGCATGGTGTCCTGACCTTGCCAATACTTTTTCCGGATGTCTTTTTTTAGAATTTTTCCAGTGCCGGTCTTAGGCAAACTATCCAAAAATTCGAAAGAACGAGGACACTTGTAGTGTGCCAGGCGCGAACGGCAGAACTCGATGAGTTCGGACTCCGTCGCGACGGCGTTCGGCTTTAAGACCACCAGGGCCTTAGGAACTTCGCCCCATTTTGGGTCAGGGACCGGAATGACCGCGGCTTCCAGGATGGCCGGATGCGCGAGGATGGCTTTTTCAAGCTCAAGGGAAGAAATATTTTCTCCACCGCTCACGATAATATCTTTTTTGCGATCGACGATCAGAACATAACCTTCTTCGTTGAATGTGGCCATGTCCCCGGTGTGGAACCATCCACCGCGTAAAGCTTCGGCGGAAGCTTCCGGTTGGCGCCAGTAACCCTCCATCACCCCATCACTGCGAGCGATGATTTCGCCAATAGCTTTCCCATCGCGCGGCACATCGCGATCATCGGCGTCCACTATTCGTATCTCCGTGCCGGGGAACGCGTAGCCCGTCATCGCTTGGCCGATATAACGCTGTTCGCCTTCCCAGCCCAGATCTGACTTCATGGGGGAAATGGTAAGCGAGGGCGACGTTTCCGTGAGGCCGTAACCCGAAAAGCACTCGCAGCCGATTGCTTCTTCTACCTCCCGAATAAGTGTGGGCGACGATGCGGCGCCGCCGATGACAATCCGTCGAAGGGAATTTAAATCGTAGTTATGGCGCTCTGGGCAGTTCACCAGGGCGGTGGCCATGATGGGAACCAGACTACAGGAGTGAACCTTTTCCTTCTCAATCAGTCGGAACACTTCTTTGGTCTCAAAACGCTGGATCATGACGTGCTTTCCCCCAAGTAGAGTGAGGAAATGCGCGACACCCCAACCATTCGCATGGAAGAGGGGGATGGTGTGAAGTTCGACGGCTCCGTTTTCGATCTGAAATCCCAGGCAGACGTTTAGCGCATGGAGGTAGATGTTTCTGTGCGTTAGCATGACACCTTTTGGATTTGCACTGGTGCCGCTGGTGTAGAAGAGTTCAGCGAGAGCGTTCTCGTCAACGGAGCTGATGTCCGCGCGATGGGGTGTGGCCGCGCTGAGATAAGAATCATAGTTGTGTGGAGCGAGCCAAGAAGCTTCGGGAGAACCATCTAGCTGGACGAAGGTTTTTACGGTGCGAAGGTTCTTGCGAAAAGATTCCGCTAATCCGAGAAACTGCTTTTCAACAAAGAGTATCGTCGAGCCGGAATCATTCAGTATGTAAGCCAGCTCTTCTGACGCGAGCCGGATATTCAGCGGGAGCAGAACAGCGCCTGCTTCAGGAACGCCGTAGTAGGCTTCTAGTAAGCGGTGACAATTCGCGCTGAGGAAAGCGACGCGATCTCCAGCCTGGACGCCGAACTTACGCAAGGCGCCCGCCAAACGGCCGACGCGCTCCGAAAATTGTGCGTAAGTAAAGCGCTCTTGATTGCAGACAACCGCGGTCCTGCCGGGATATTGCTGTTCTGCATAGCGAAGGAAGCGGAGAGGCGTGAGTGGAATATTCATAGCGTGCCTCGCCTGGATTAGGCGGACTGACCTCCATCCACTACCAGGATGTGTCCGGTCACAAAATCGGATGCATCAGAAGCGAGAAAAATGGCCGCGCCTTTTAAATCATGAGGGCCACCCAAGCGGCCCAAAGGTACAGACGCCAACAGCGATTCTTTGTTCCGTTCGATGACTTTTCCCGACATGTCGGTTGGAAACCAACCAGGAGCAATCGCATTAACGTGAATGTTGTGCATGCCCCATTTGCAGGCTAGGTCTTTCGTAAAGGTAATCACGCCACCTTTGCTGGCGCTATAGCCGATGGCGGAGAAATTCGGCGGAGAACCATGCAACCCGGCAACTGAAGCGATGTTGATAATCTTTCCGCGGCGTTGCGGGATCATGACCTTGCCCACGGCTTGAGAAAATAAGAACGTTCCGGTGAGGTTGGTTTCGATCACTTTATTCCACTGCTCGAGTGTCATCGATTCAACCGGCGCACCCCAGGAGGTGCCGGCATTGTTGATCAAGATGTCGATGCGCCCAAATTGTTTGACGGTCGCGTCGACGACCTCTTGAATGCTCACCGGCTCTTTCACATCACAACCGAGCGCGACAACCGGCACGCCCAATCTTTGCAATTCCTCAGAAGCCTGCAGGCAGCGTTCTTTCTTGCGCGCACAAAGAACTAGATTCGCGCCCATTTGAGCGAGCCCTTCGGCCATCTGCCGGCCGAGCCCGACAGAACCGCCGGTGACGATGGCCACGCGGCCGGTTAGATCGAACATCTGTGGGGGCTTCATGGCAGGAATAGGAAACATCCCTCTTAAACAAACGTTAGTTTATATCACATGTTAGCAGCTATCGCTAGTTGACGCGTGGTACTAAGCTGCGACGAACCCACTGGCCTCGAGCGGTCTGAACTGTTGCCGAGCATGATACTCCTTGCTGCCGCCATCGACGTGTCGCTTCAGGGCTGCCGGCAAAAATCGCACGCTTTCCACCGCGGGCTCAGCTGCCCCCGAATATATCTTGATCGCTTCCGCGGCTCCTCTCCTAGATGTGCAAAAGGCGGATAGCCAATCCGGCAAGCACGCCGCCCGTTAAGGTGCCAATGAGCGAAATCGGAGCGTATCCCCAGTCCGAGCCACCCTTGCCCGCGATGGGAAGAATTGCGTGGGCGACCCGCGAGCCGAGATCACGCGCCGGGTTCATGCTGGTGCCTGTGGGCCCGGCTAGAGCGAGAATCAGTCCCCAGACCAACGCAGCAATCAGAACTGGACCAAAACCAGCGGGCAAATTGGCGCGTGTCAGAATGCAAACGGCAACAAACACCAGCAGGGTCGTGGGAATAATTTCGCTGACGAGGTTGGCCACTTTGTTGGGAATGGAGGGGTGGCTGCAGAAACAGCTCAGTTTCATGATCGGACTTGGCGTAGCGGCCCAATGTGGCAGGAAATGTAGCCAGACCAGAGCCGACCCTACGAATGCTCCCAACATTTGAGCGGTGACGTACGGCACGAGCTTCGAAAAATTGCCGGTGGCGACGGCCAAGCCTAGCGTCACAGCAGGATTGATGTGAGCGTCAGCGCTTCCACAGGCTAATGCGGTGAATATTCCCGCCATGGCTGCGACGGCCCAGCCCGTCGAGATCGAAATCCATCCGCCGCCTTCTCCCTTGGAACGTGACAGAACTACGTCGGCGATTACGCCATTGCCCAGCAAAACCAGCACCATGGTGCCCATAAACTCACCGAACATAGGTGATAGCATTCGTTCCTCTCAACCGTCGTTTAAGAATGGGCCAAGGTGAGAATCTAGATCCTAGCGTCCAACGCTGAACTATTCGCTGTGCCTAGTGGCCTAGCGCAAACGCTGTTTCCCGAGAACGCCAGCGTTTCGTTTTTAGGCGACTGCCTACCAGGCCCGAAACCCCTGGGAGCTTGCTGCTTCAGAGTGAGATCGAGAACTGAGTCCCGTTGCGTCCGCGCCTTCGAACAGCGCAAGCTGCCGCCAGTTACCAGCACTCGAAATCGATTTTGCAATCGTGCGACCCTTCATCGAACGGACGTAAGTAGGGAGCTGGAACAAAATCGATAAAGGCCGGCGGTGTAGCAACCACAGTGCTACCGGAAAGATAAACATTGAATTCGGGTCCAAGCGCTGCGGCTGCAGTATTCAGATCGCTCGCATCCCGGTCATGCCATTTTCCCGTATCAATGCGTTCGACCAGCTTTTCAACTGCTGCAATTGTTTCCGCTGGGGTGAAGGCGCAGTGTCCCGCACGATCCACAAAATCCTGGCGTAATAACCGTCCGTTGCCCTCCGATCTGACAACGTTTTTGTAGGCTGACT
>JABDEK010000013.1:0-38549 GCA_013287135.1 Acidobacteriota bacterium
TTTTCTACACTGTAGCCAGTTTTACAATCACCCCGCACGAACGCGTTCATCGCGGCGTGTGCGGCTTGGTCGCTCGAACGGCAGTACGCCACGCACTGCTTAATGTTGCTGTGTCGAGCGATTCTCATCAAAGTCCATTTGCGTCCACTCCGCTCTCGCCCAGTCGAGTGAGAAATGTGTGGCGGAGATTGTAGAACACGAACGGACGCACACCACCCTCTTTGACCGCTTTCAAAGTTGGTTCGTAAATTGACTTGGCTACCATGTGTCCCACCGAAGTTTTCGACGCAGGCCAAACCCACACGTCTTGCGGTTTCACGGCTGCCTGCCAGCGAGCGTGAATTATACCATGCCCGAAGACGCGGCTCAGCCACACAGAAAGCGGAAGTACGGCAGCGTTTGATGCCAGATAGCTTGTCAGTACCCATGCGCTCGCGTCATAGCTAACGGCAAGGCTGCCAGCAATATGGGGAAGGCGCCATTGGCGATAGTCGTGTGGGCAGCTCCATGAAGTTCGCGAGTGTAACCCTCACGGCGATAATCCACGGATTGATGGCGGGCCGCTCTGCAGCGACATTCGGAAAGGAAATGGAACTTACCGTAGCGCTCATACGGTAGCCGGTCTGTTGGATGCAATAAGAGACCTGTCGGTCTCATATAATATCTGGTACAATGCAATTAGCGACCAGTCGGTCGCAGTCAATGTTTTTGTGGGAGGGTGATGTGCGTAAGGGTGAGCAAACCCGGCGGGAAATCATTCGCAAGGCGGCCCCGATCTTCAATCAGAGGGGCTATTACGGGGCAGCCCTATCCGATCTGATGAAGGCGACCGGTCTCGAAAAAGGCGGAATCTACCGGCACTTTGATAGCAAAGAAATGCTGGCTGCCGAGGCCTTTGACTATGCCTGGCGAGAAACTCTAAATGCACGGATCCGCGATCTGGACACTGTCTCGAACACCGTTGACAGGTTGAAGAAGTTCGTTGCGAATTTTGTTGAGCGGCGTGGAGTTATCCCAGGTGGTTGTCCGTTGCTTAACACCGCCATCGATACCGATGACGGGAATTCTGTGCTGCGTGATCGTGCGCGCAGGGCGTTGCATGGGTGGCAGAGCTACCTTATTTCTATGATCAGTGCCGGAATCAAAGCGCGTGAAATCCGCCCCGGAGTCAATGCAAAGGAGCTGGCGACTCTCATCATTTCTTCCCTGGAAGGCGCAATCATGCTTTGTCGTCTTGAACGAAGTGAGGCATCGCTGCTCGCTGTCCAAGCCCATCTCGACGACTACCTCGAAGCAAGCGTGCGGCCTCCCAGGCTCCGCGTCACACGGAACTCAGTCGGTCGCTGAGGAAGGTTGCCTACTCGCGGTTAAGCGACCTGGTTCCTGGTAGAAGGGAGCGTGACCAGACTCCAGAGGTGGCTACGCGTATCCGTGGCGGGCTGCATGAGACCCAAGAGCCCTTGCGTTGCTATAATGAGTTAGAAATTATGCGACCGGACGGTCGCATCCGCATCGAACTTATTGATGAGCAAGGCTGACGCGCTGAGCGTCAGGCTCCATCTACGACTCGGGCTTAGCGGAGTCCACCTAACGGTCGTGCATTAGGAGGGTCCTTCATATGTGGTATCCGAGAGGAAATTCCGACGTCCTTGCAGCAACGCTTGTCGCCCTGATGATCGCTGCAGTTGGCTCGGGAGCAGCGGCGCAGATGCATACACTCCAGTCTTCCGCCTCCAATTCCAACGAGTCTACGCAGACTAAAATAGCCCGCGCGCTTTCAGCGGCGCCGCCGGATGTCGCCAAGGCTGCGACAGTAGCGGAAATGGATGGCCAAGGTAAGATGACGGTCCTGCGCGCCGGAACCAACGGATTTACCTGCATGCCGGGCGATCCCACAGGAGTTGGACAGCCGGCCATGTGCGCAGACGAAGCGTCTATGCAATGGTTCCGGGATTTCGCTGAACGCAAGCCCAAGCCGACCAATACGATCCCGGGCATAACCTACATGCTGGCAGGAGCTACCCAGCGAAGCGACTCCGATCCGTACGATACTTCAAGCAAACCAATCGCGATCGGACCACATTGGATGATCATGTGGCCTTTTGACGCGAAAACCACAGGGCTCCCGACCACGCACAAGCCGACAGGAGCCTACATCATGTGGAACGGATCGCCCTACGCGCATGTGCACATCATGGGACGCCCGTAGAAGTATCGACGTCGAAATAATGGCGTGGATCACGCGTATACGGGACAACTTATCGGCATTCCAATTCTGAAGTTCGACAAGACTGCGGAAGCCGAGCTGCGAGACTTTTGACCTAACCGCTCTACACCGAACGCCTAATGCGCCTTCTTCGAGACACGAGCGACCAACTCATCCAATCTTGAAAGCAAAAGCTTAAGGACGGGAGACTTGTTGGACTTTTTGTAGCCGAGTACCAGCTCGACAGTGGGTGCTTCTCCCTTGAGAGGACGACTGGTTATCGATGGAGGGAGGAAGTTCTGTGCGTAAGCAGGCAAGAGCCCGACGCCACGCGTCGACGCTATTAAGGACATCCCCATGGTGACATGGTCCGCCTCGTGAGCTGGCGTGATTTTGATTCCGGACCGCTTCAGGTAATTGTCGATCACCGCACGTAGCACAGGAGCCGTGTCCGACACGGTCACAAATGTCTCACCCACTAGGTTCTGAAGACTGATTGTTTTAAGCGCAGCGAGGCGGTGGTCACTCGGCAAGACCACCACCAAAGGCTCCTTGACGAGAACGCGAAACGCTAAGTCTGGCACCCCTTGTTCTCGTCGAAGAAAGGCCGCATCGATTTTTCCTTTCGAAAGGCCGTCCGCAACCACAGGCGAGGATTGACTCGATATCATCACGTCAATATTAGGCAGTTCGTCGCGCAGGATCCGCAAGGCCTCAGGCATCCACGTCAATTCGTGTCCGGTTAGAAAGCCCATCGAGAAACATGGCCTGGCGGGACGAGCGATCCGGCGCGCAGCTTCGGCGGCCACTTCGACTTGCGATAGCACGGAGCGGGCGTGATCGAGAAAGGCTCGACCCGCCGGTGTCAGTTCGATGCCACGAGCGCGGCGTGTTAGGAGCTGGACACCGACCTCGTCTTCAAGATCCCGAATCTGTCGGCTCAAGGAAGGTTGTGAAGTGTGCAGTTTTCGCGCTGCTGCCACCGTCAGACTTCCGGCCTCGGCGACCGCAACAAAATAGCGAATATGTCGTAATTCCATTCCTACTCCCATGCTTATGAGGCATCGAAGCCAGCTTAACAAAGTATGTTTCAACCGCGCTACCAATACCTAGCTTCGCAATCTAACCAAGTGATCTGAGCTATCTCGGAAGGTGCTTTGGGAGGTAATTCAGTTATGCCTGACCTGCATGGCTCCTGGATCAAGGAGGTAGTAGCTATGAGCTCCTAAAGGGCTGTGCACGTACACAAAGAGGGAAACCAAAATGCAAGTAAGGCAGGTGAAGCTTCCAGGCCCCCATCATCCGATTTCCATCGGGTGCAATCCCGCTCGCGTCGTCATATCCGTCGCGGGCCGAGTGGTTGCCGATACCCGCAACACCTTGACGCTCCGTGAAACGGACCGAGTATTTTATGAGACCGAACGGTCTCTTATCGCATCCAAGAAACTGGGCACCCTTAGGTGCTTGGTTGTAAAAGGAGGACAAAATGAAAGGCAAAGTCACTCAATTCGCGCTGGCCGCCGTGCTCGCGGCTGGATTCGCAGCACCGGCGTTGGCACAGAACACAAATTGGAAATTGAACTCCGATCATTCCACCGGACATCTCTCTCTCACTTCCACTGCCGACCGGACCGCAACATTTGATATCGGCGCTGCGCGAGTGAAGGGATCCGTGAGTTTGGATGCGAGTCCACTCGTGAATTCCTGGTTCGATTTCATAATCTACCCCGCCGATCAGGACCCGGCCTCGATCAACAAGGACGGCAGTCTGAATGCCGCCGAATTCTCGAATATGCCTCGCTCGACCGTCGTCACCTTCCGCTCCAGAGAAGTGAAACTTACCGAGGACGGCAATCTTGCGGTCACAGGTGATCTCACGCTCACGCACCTCGAGCGCCCAGCGCTTATCACCTACAGCGAAGCGTACGCCGGGCCCGTCTACGGCGAACCCCAAGTGCGCAGCGCCACTCGGGAGGTTACGTTTGTGTTTGACCACGGGGCTGCTGCCGCGGCCAACGCCAGAAGCAGCCGAAAATTAAAGCTCACCGCATTTGCCACCATCGAGGCCGAAGACTTCCCCGGGCTTTTCGAAGCAGTGACCGATGCGAATTGGCCAGTTGCCGTCGAGGACAAGAACTGCCAGGAGCCCGCCAGAAACGGCGAGGAATATCACGGAACGGGATGCACTGGCACACCTGTGGTCATCTCTTCTCGCCCATCGGCTTCGGTAACGGTGGCTGATAGTTACCCGGGGCCGGACCTTGACACGCCACGCGTCCGTGACAACGTTAGCATCGCGTTGAACCTCGAACTCACGCGCGATACTTCCGTAGCCGCCAAGGCTTTCGCAATTGACAAACACTAGTAAGTGGTCGCGAGGGAGGGTCCCCAGCACGCGGGGGCCCTCTGGAGGATGCTCCGATGCTGAAGTCAGTTCCTGGGCAGATTTGATCAGCGTCGAGGCGGCAATCGTCAACCTTGCGGATCTCCTCAGGTGATTCTGCAAGACAGCGAAAGCCGCCTCGATTGCACGAAGCGCAAGATGATTAACAGCAAAACGTATTGAATGGAGGAAGGTATCCAATGGCGAACGCGGTGAAAAAATACAGCATTTCTTGCGAACTGGCACGGAAAATGGCAGATAGAGCGATGGCCAAAGCCAGAGAAATTGGCGTTGCCGAGAACGTAGCGATTCCCGATGATGCCGGCATCCTCAAGGCTTTTAGCCGGATGGATGGGACCTCGATCCCTACCATCGAGATTGCGCGGAATAAGGCGTACACAGCTCTGTTCGGCGTCACGCAGGAGTTTTTCAACTTTATCCAAGGCGAACCCGTCGCTTTTGGCCGGCATCCCCACGCTTCCTCGCGTGGCGGCGTGCGGTGGAGGGTTTCCCATCAAGGTGGACGGTGAAATCGTCGGGGCGATCGGCGTGAGCGGGGCGCCCAGGGTACAGAACGACATCGACTGCGCAAAAGCAGCCCTAGCGCTCGTACCGTAAACTCGGCTGTCGTCGAGGCCGACATCGGCGAAAGCTTCGAAGCGCACCCTGGAGAATCATGATGACAGACAGACCGTATCACTTTGCCGCCATTGTTGGTGGAGCGATTGCCGGCTCGGTGGCCGCTGAAATATTTGCGGACCGTGGGATCCAGGCGGTTGTCATTGAACAGAACGAAAGGCCGTACGGCAAGATTGAGGATGGCCTGCCGCGCTGGCATTCGGAGCAACGCGAACAAGAGTACCTCCGCATCGATGCTCGTCTGAGGAAGCCTGGTGTTTTCTTCCTTCCGTGCACCAAGCTTGGACGCGACCTGGACTTTCAGGACCTTTACAACAACTGGGGCTTCTCTGTCGTAGTCCTTGCGAACGGAGCGTGGCGGGACAGACAACTGGGAATACCGCAAGCCGAAGAATTCATCGGCAAAGGCTTCGTTTACCAGAATCCTTTCATCAATTGGTACAACCGCAAGAATCAAGCGGGCTATGCCGGGCCGCGGTACCAGGCTCCTGACGAGGCCCTGGTCGTAGGCGGCGGGCTGGCGTCGATTGACGTGGTGAAGGTCCTGCAGCTCGAGAACTATGAGCGTGTCCTCCGATCGCGCGGTGTTCAAACGGACGTTTATGAGCTCGAGAAGAAAGGCGTCCCCGCCGTCTGCAAAATGCACGGCATTGCGCCGGAAGATCTTGACGTTAAAGGATGCCTGCTGATTTATCGCCGCCGGGAACAAGACATGCCGCTGGCTCAGCCTCCAGAAAATGCCACTCCCGAGCAGATTGCGAAGACAGAAGCGATCCGTCAGAAGATGCTTCGTCTGGCGCAGGAGAAATACTTGTTTCGGTTTCAGGATCGCAGAGTGCCAACGGGACTCCTGATAGATGATGGGCGGCTGGTAGGGTTGAAATTAGCGGAGACCAAAGTGGAAGGCCGAAAAGCAGAGGCCGTAGCCGGTTCGGAGTACCAACAGCGGGCACCACTGGTAATTTCTTCGATCGGGTCCGTACCTGAGGAAATTCCGGGGGTTGCCATGAAGGGGGAATATTACGATTTCGACGATGAAGCTCTGCCACGGTACGTCGCATCCGACCACGTCTTCGGAGTTGGTAACGTCGTGACCGGACGAGGCAATATTCGCGCGTCACTGCTACACAGCCAGGAGGTCACCACCAAAATCATCGAAAACTACATCGGCGTCACGGACGGAGGATCGGCGTTTGCGCGGTTCTATGCGGGCGCCGAAGCCAACAGAGCTGCGCAAGCGCACGCGGTTCGGGACCGGGTTCAGGTTATGCCAGGTCTGTCATACCTCGAAATCGCAGCGCTCGAGCGGCGGATTCGCATCCTTCAGGAACGGGTAGGTTACACCGGTAACTATGACTCCTGGATTGCCCGTGTGAGGCCTGCTGTTACCGCCAGCCAGAACTTCGCGCCGGAATCGATGCACCAGAGTTTATCGAGTTCAGCATTTCATTGCGGCGCATGCCGATGAAATAAGGAGAGGACAATGACTGCACTCCGAAACAAAACTGCGCTTGTGACGGGCGCATCAAGAGGAATAGGCCGCGCGACGGCAGTGGCCCTTGCTGAGGCCGAGGCGCACGTCCTGGTTCATTATGGCCGCTCCGCACAGGAAGCAAAATCTCTGGTCGACGACATCCGTGCGAAAGGGGGACGCGCAGATGCGATCAGGGCGGACTTGGGAACTCCAGAGGGCGCAACACTGTTGGCTAAAGAAGTTCGCTCGATCGTCGGCGAGCGATTGGATGTGCTGGTGTTCAACGCCGGAATTTCCAAGGCCGCAACCATCAAAGACCATTCAGTGGAAGACTTCGACAATCTTTTTGCAACGAATGTAAGAAGTCCGTTTTTTCTGCTGCAGCAACTCCTGCCCGTCCTGGTCGAGGGCTCCAACATCATTGTGATCTCTTCTCTTGGAGCTCGCGCCGTGGTTGGCACGCCCGATTTGGACAAGCCTTCAATCCTTGCCTACGCGGCAACCAAGGGAGCACTTGAGACCCTTGTAAAATACTGGGCTGGGATTCTCGGCCCGCGGGGCATTCGCGTAAACGCAGTCGCGCCGGGCGGGATTGACACTGACATGTCGAATTTTTTGAAGACCGAGGCCGGGCGGAACGTCGTCCTTGGAATGCAGGCCTTGAAGCGAATTGGTAAGCCGGAAGATGTTGCGGATGTAGTCGCCTTCCTGGCGTCAGACGCAGCCCGGTGGATCACGGGAGCGAGTATCCCGGTCGACGGTGGCTCGAAGCTCTGAGGACTTGGCGCCTACTCGGCGTCAGCCGGAATTGCCTTGGACAAAAAGGAGGTACGGCAAATGGTAATGAAAGTGGTGAACGGGAAGACCGAATCGAAGAATAAGGAGCTTGTCCTCGAAGCCTTTGACACGTTGTTTAACAAGCGCGACTACGCTGCTGCTGAGAAATTCTGGTCGCCCCAGTACATCCAACACAGTGCTCACATCGCGCCGGGACGTGAAGGTCTCTTCAATCTCATCAGGAGCCTTCCGCCAACACTCAAATACGAGCCAGGAACGATCGTGGCCGAAGGAGATTTCGTGATCGTGCACGGGCGATTCTCGGATTTCGGCCTTCCCGTGAACTGGATTGCGGCGGACATCGTTCGCATCAAGGATGGCGTTCTGGTCGAGCATTGGGATGTGATCCAAGACGAGGCCACACGAGAACATTCAAAGAGTGGTCACCCCATGTTCGGCGGCACGTTCCCGACCTATGCGCGCGCCCGATAAATACTACCGTTCCTCGCACGGAACGCCTACCAATCTTTTGCAAGAAAGCCTGCAACCAAATGTGACTCTTAACATCACATATTGAGAGAGGCGCCTGATGTCAGTGAAGAGCGTCCAATTTGCCGTCGCCACGCACCTCATGGCTGCGCTCGGGATTTACCCTGGCGGGGAGGTCGGCTCGGCGACTTTGGCTGAGAGCGTAAAGGCGAATCGCACCTTCGTTCGGAAGTCCCTGTCGAAGCTTTCCAAGGCGGGCTTGGTTTTGACAACGCGCGGAAAAAGCGGAGCAAGCGTACTTGCGCGACCTCCCAAACGGATCACGCTGTTAGATATATACCGTGCTAGCGGAGCGCCGCCGGCGTTTGCCATTCATTCGTATCCGGTGGAAAAGAGGTGCCCGGTCAGTTGTAACCTCAAGGAATGCATGTCAGCGGTCCTTTCTCAAGCTCAGAAGAGTTTCGAGAAGTCGCTGGCGAACATAACGCTAGCGGACTTTATTAGACAGATTCGAGCAAAGGGACACTGATTTTTTTTGATTTTAATTGTGCAGATAATAAGAACCAATACATCCGATAAAGGAGGTAGTAGCCATGGGTTCACCCGTGGATTTGAAGGCCATGTACGTAATCTTGGGCGCGAGCGGAAACACCGGATCGATCATCGCGAATTCGCTGCAATTGAATGGCAAGAATGTTCGGGTAATGGGGCGGGACGCGGGGCGACTGCAGCGCTTCGTACGTAAAGGCGCCGAAGCGTTCACGGCCGACCTGAGCGATGCGGCTGCGCTCACGAAAGCCTTTAGGGGAGCGCGCGCGGCATACTTGATGTTGCCGCCGATCACCTCCCGGGAAGACCAGGAGCGGGAGAGCGATGCGATCGCGAAAGCGGTGAAGGAGTCAGGGCTGCTCTACGCGGTGAACTTGAGCAGCTACGGCGCGCATGTTGCGGAAGGCACCGGCCCAATCGCGGGGCTGCACTCTTCGGAGGAAAAACTTAACGCGATCAGCGGTTTGAACGTTCTGCACCTGCGCGCCGCGTATTTCATGGAGAACAATCTGGCGGCGATAGACACGATTCAAGGGATGGGAATGTTCGGACATGCGCTGCTACCGGACTTGAAGATGCCGATGATCGCGACGCGCGACGTGGGGACCTACGCCGGGGAGCGGCTGCTGGAATTGGATTTTCTCGGTAAACAAGCGCGCGAGCTTCTTGGCGAGCGCGACTTGTCGATGGCGGAAGCGACCGCGGTGATTGGACGCGCCATCGGCAAACCGGATCTGCGTTACGTGCAGTTTCCGTATGAGCAGGTGCAGCAGGTGTTGACGAAAATGGGTTTCCCGCCGAAGAAAGCGGCGGTGTACATCGAGATGTTCAAGGCCGTCAACGCAGGAGTCATCGCTGCGCAGGAGCCGCGTTCGCCGGAGAACAGCACGCCGACGTCGTTCGAAAAATTTGTGCAGGATGTCTTTGCGCCTGCGTATCACCGGAAGGCTTCCGCCGCTTAGGCTCAGCTCCCAACTGGCACCGGTTCCGTGTGTTTGCAGGCGAGAATTTCGAAAGTCAGCTTTCTGAAAATTGTCGACACGGAGAACTAGTCATGAATGGAACCGTTTCTGAGAAAAGAGAGTTTTCCAAGCGCGATACGGGACCGAGTACTTACCGGGGCATCGTGACGGGAAACGCAAATGGGAAGGCGATCGTTCAAAGCGACGAACTGTTGCCAGCCTATGAGTTCAAGACTGTTCCCGGCTACGAGCACACACTCATCTGGGTAAACGCGGCGACGCCGGTTCTCAACAAGGAGCAACGGTTCGACAGCTATCCCGACTCGGTTGTTCCGGGACCTGGCGGCACGAGCCTGCACTTCGTGACGTTTCCGCCCGGCTCGGTCTTCGCGGATCCGTCTTTCGATGGCGAGGCCGCACGAAACGAAGCATTAGTTCGTCTGAGGGGATTAGCCGACCACTTCGAAAAAGAAGATCCTGCGATGCACAAGACAAATACCGTGGACTACTCAATTGTCTACGACGGAGAGATTTGGCTGGAGTTGGACGACGGCGAGACTCTGCATTTGAAGCGCGGCGACGTGGTCGTGCAAAACGGTACGCGGCACGCATGGAGAAACAAAGGCATCAAGCCCGTCACGATGCTCTTTTTCCTGAATGGCGCGAGAGAAAAACAATGACCAAAAAACTCGGGGGCAAGACTGCCGTCATCACCGGCGGGACGGAAGGGATTGGGTTAGCTACGGCAAAGCTTTTCGTCAAAGAAGGTGCCTATGTCTTCATCACGGGCCGCCGCCGGAAGGAGCTCGACGAGGCCGTGCACGCAATCGGCGCCAACGTTTCTGGAGTTCAGGGCGACGTTGCCCAATTGGCTGACCTCGATCGTCTCTACGATACCGTCTCAAAGGTGAAGGGGGGGCGAATCGACATTGTTTTCGCCAACGCCGGCGTTGGCGAGTTTGCTCCGTTGGGGGGCATCTCGGAGGAGCATTTCGACAAACTCTTCAACATCAATGTAAGGGGAACGCTGTTCACAGTGCAAAAGGCTTTACCACTGCTGAAGGATGGCGGCTCTATCATTCTCAACGGTTCTGTCGCCAGTGTTAAGGGTACTGGCGCCTTCGGCGTCTACGCCGCGAGTAAGGCTGCCCTTCGCTCTTTCGTGCGAACTTGGACTACAGAGCTGAAGGACCGTCATATCCGCTCAAACGTTGTTAGCCCGGGTCCGATCAATACGCCGCTGGCGAATCGGCAATCTGCCGGCTTGCTTGCGCCTATTGTGTCCACCATTCCGATGGGCCGTATGGGCGAACCGGACGAAGTTGCTAAGGCGGCGTTGTTTCTCGCTTCGGATGACTCCAGCTTCATCACGGGCATCGAGCTTTTCGTTGACGGCGGCAGAGCGCAGATTTAACCGCCAGACCTATGGAAAGGGCGGCTTTTTTTGCGGGACCCCGCCGTTGCGGGGTCGAAGGTTCTGAAGGAAGTCGAGAATTCGCTGTGGCTCAGAGGAGGGGTCTCGATGATCGAGAACTTTGGACTTGTCTCAACCGATCGCCTCGCTGGCGATCGGTACACAAGCTTGCAACGTCTGGAGAATGCCTTAAACCAGGCCATCGCCCAGGCAGAAATCAGCGAGAGCTACGAGGAATATCTTGAGATCTTCGATGCGTTTTACGCTGACGACATTGCGGTGACTAGCGACACCCTGCAGGAGCCGATTCGAGGAAAGACAAGAGTCCGCGCACTTCTGGCCAACTTCCTTGCGCCGCTTCATATAATGGCCGAAATTGGTGGCTTGCTCGTATCCATCCGACAAGCTGCGATTCCTGGAGATGTCGTCGCGGAGACCCATTCCGCCTGGACCCTTGAATTGATCGGAGTATCAGGCAACACCTGCAAAGTAAGCTGGCGTGTTCTTCGAAAGTGGCACGGTTCACTCGTCAGCTATGAGCATCATTATGACTACGGGCAAAGGGGCGGCCCGCTTACATCGAAGGACTTGTATTTTGATGCAGCTAGTCCTCCTGCAAGGAAGCGAGCCTCATAGGACACGATTCGATCTGAGCACCTCGATATTCAGAACAAGCTTGCCCGAGGAAAGGTGAAGACAATGATTTCAGAGGCTTCGTTTATTGATGTAGCGCTTCGAAGTTGGAAGAATAACGTGGACCGCGCGGGTACTTTTTTCAGTGCTCTATCTCAGGAGGAGCTTCAAAGAGAAATTGCCCCTGGGAAGAACAGACTGATTTACCTCTGGGGCCATCTGGCGGCGGTCAACGATCGCATGGTGGCAATTCTGGGATTCGGCGAGAGACTTCATCCAGAGCTCGACGCGATGTTTGTGTCAAATCCCGACAAGACGGTAGATCTGACGCTTTCCCCAGAGAAGTTGAAGCATATATGGGACGAGGTCAACGAAAGGCTATGGACGGGAATTTGCAACCTATCGCCTTCGGAATGGCTGCAGAAACATACGGCGGTGTCGGACGCGGATTTCATTCGGGAGCCTCACCGCAACCGTTTCGCCGTTTTGCTGGGCAGGACAGCGCATCTCGCCTACCACTTCGGACAAGCTGTCCTCGCGAAGCATGAATCGTAGAAGTGGGACGAGTGGTATTCGTTACAAAATTTTCGTGGCTTCAGATGGGCAGCCCGATCAAACCAGTATTTCCTTTTTTGTGTTGTCGATGTAACTAAGAGTCGCTCAGGGCCTGCTTCGAGCCCTTCTGTGCAGTATGGGCCGCCGCGGTGAGATTGCTGCGTTCCGTGGTCGTACGGGCGATGATACATGGGCCGTTTTCACAGCGTCTTCGCGGACTGCTGGACACCGAAATAAAAACGATAGTGGTTTCGACAGCCGGGATTGAAGCGCTTGCGACAAGCCGGACATAGGAATTCGCAATTCATGTACGGATCTATACTTAGCTCCGTACCGCAGACACCACAAAGTATTGCCTTTTGGTTCCATTCGCTTTTCTGGCCAGACCTCAATCCGGTGATCGGCGAGCGCATCATGACAATCTTGCACGCATAATAGACACCACACCACTTCGTTTTAATCGTGCATCGCTCAGGCCTACATACAACAGCTCGATCAGGCCAAAGTTTTTTCGCAACCCATCGTGACCCAGATCGTTCCGTTCAAAGCTTTCTATCGCGCCGAAGACTACCACCAGAATTATGCCGCAGAGCATCCTAACAATCCCGACATCGCGACGTTCGACCTACCCAAGGTAAAAAATCTCCAGCAACAATTTCCTGGCCTCTATGTGGCCAAGCGCTAAGTCTGGCGCTCGTGCACAACCTCACATTCACGGATCTGTAGGAAGCTTCGCACGGCGGCGACAGGCGAAGTGCAGTGTTCTAAGTTATTTGCAGGGAATTGCTTGCAATCTGTGGGCCGGATACCTCGCCTTTGGGTAGGGCTAAAACGGCATGATCCTAGTGTGTCCCTGGGCCTAACTCGGTTGGTCGAGCTTCAATAGACGGACGGCATTTTGTTTCAGGATTAGCGGGCGGACCTCATCACGTATTTCAATTTTCGCGAAATCCGCGAGCCATCTATCCGGAGTGATTAGCGGATAGTCGGAACCAAAAAGAATTTTTTCTTTGAGCAGCGTGTTGGCGTACTGCACGAGCGTCGGCGAAAAATATTTCGGTGACCATCCTGAAAGATCGATGTAAACCTGCGGTTTATGCAAACAGATGGAGATCGCTTCGTCCTGCCAGGGAAATGACGGATGGGCCATGATGATCGGCATATCCGGGAAATCCACGGCCACGTCATCAATATCCATAGGATTGCCGAATTTCAACCGCACGCCTCCGCCTCCCGGCATTCCGGTGCCGATGCCGCTGTGCCCGGTGTGAAAGATCACAGGCATACGCGCTTCGGCGAGAACTTCGTAAAAGGGATACGCGATGCGGTCGTTTGCGTGAAATTGCTGTATGGGCGGGTGCAGTTTGAATCCTCGAATTTTTCCACTGGAGATCAATCGGTGAGCTTCATTAACGGCTTCGGGGCCACGTGTGGGGTCCACGCTGGCGAATGCGATCATGATGTCGCTATTCGCAGAGGCCAGGGCGGCGACTTCATCGTTGGGAATTTGTTTTCTGCCGGTCAGTCGCTCATCAACCGAGAAAACCACGCAGGCGATTTTTCGCGAGCGGTAATATTCAGCGAGAGCGGGACCGCGCGGGGCGTCGCCCTTCGCGCCAAAATATTTGCGCGCGGCTTCATTTACCGAGTGGCCGCCGTCGGATTCAATGTGGACGTGCGTGTCGATGGCTACGAGAGCGTCGATGTCAAGCCTAACGGCAGAATTCATGTCGTTTTTTGCAAGCAACGGCCAAAATTGCTCACAATTCCTTCCCTAAGAATTTTTGAATCAAAGTCCGCAGTCGAAGAAAACCGTTTCGTCGGAGCCTTGCAGGATAAGGTTCCATTCAAGAACGCCGACTCCGCCGGCGACCTTTTTGGCGATTAGAGTTCCACGCCGCGAAGGTTCAACCAGCTTCAACGCAAAATCTGAGTCATTCGCGGGTTCGTCGGGGAAATAAATACGCGTCACCAGACGCCGCAGCAATCCTCGCGCAAACACAGACACCACAATGTGCGGCGCCTGCAGCTTTCCATCTGGATCCGGCACTTGTCCGGGCTTGATCGTGGTGAAGTGAAACTTTCCTTCAATGTTCGTCGGAATACGTCCATAGCCAGTAAAATTTGCTTCCCGCGGTTTGTCCTGGTCGTCTTCCGGATGCGCATACTTTCCATGAGAGTTGGCTTGCCAAATTTCAAGAATGGCATCGGGGACAGGTTGGCGGTCTCCATCGAGCACGCGCCCTTCAATATTGACACGTTCTCCGGAGACATTGGCGTCTGCCAGATTCTGCTTTATCGATCGGCACATGCCGATCGAGAAAAACGGACCAATTGTTTGCGAAGTGGTGGCATTCGAACTCATGCTAGCGCTCCATGGGCGTGGCTTCGCGCCCGCTCATTACAATATCGAACCGGTAGCCGAGTGCCTGCGACGGAATAGTGGTCTCCCAGTCGAAAACTGAAATCAGCCGATTGCGCGCGCCTTCATCCGCCGTGCAATTGAAAATTGGATCGAAAGGCAAGAGCGGGTCGCCGGAAAAATACATTTGAGTCACTAAGCGCGTGGCGAACGCCGGACCGAACACCGAGAAGTGTATGTGCGCAGGCCGCCAGGCATTGTGATGATTGCCCCATGGATACGCACCTGGGCGGACAGTGACGAAGCGATATTTACCTTCATTGTCCGTAAGCGCGTGGCCGCAGCCGGTGAAGTTCGGATCGAGCGGAGCTTGATGCTGATCGCTCTCATGCAGATAACGTCCAGCGGCATTGGCTTGCCAGATTTCAATGAGCGCTTGGCGCAGCGGGCGTCCGTCCTCGTCGATCACTCGCCCGCTAACGATAATGCGTTCGCCAAGAGGGTCACCGTGATGCTGCCTGGTGAGATCGGTTGCTTTTATGTCAGTCACCACGTTCGGAAACGAGGGGCCCGTAATTTCAGAGAGAGTTTGCGGCAAATAGACTGGCGGTTTCGCGGGCGCCCGCTTGATGGTGGATGCATACGGCGAATGCAAATAACGCGGCTGCGTCTCCGGATGGGGCCTTCTATACGGCAAAATTCTCGCCACGCGGTTTCCTCCTGTTAGCGGCGCGACTTGCCAGGCTAGCATGCTTTATCTAATGCAACCGGCCTAGTCCTAACCGAAAACAAGGACTCTCATAAATTCTGTTTGATCGGCAGATCTTGCACACTAGCGGCGCGATTTTCTCGCGTACCGCGGACTATCCCGCTCTCATCGGTGTAAAAATTCAGGTAACCGAAATTGCCCGCTCGCGCAGTCAGCGTATAACTTCTCACACGACCTTCCGCATCAGGTTTTCCCGGAATATATTGCATCGTGTAGTGCGCGGACTGCGCTTTTTCTGCTTCAAACCGCACCCGGTCTCCCAAGCCTTCCAGGGACGAAGGGAATCCGCCTTCGCTCCCTTGATAGGTAGTGAGTGCTTGCTGAATGATGCCAAGCGCCTCCAGCCCATGAGCCTCCGCATCGGGCTGCGTACCGGAAATTTTCCAAGGCAAAGCTAGCCAAGCTGTGGCCGCCAAGATCGTTAGAAATATTCCAAGAAGAATCGCTATGCGGGCAGGTGTTATCTTCTTGTTTTGCACGCCGACGTTGGCGAACTCACTGCCGTCAGGCGCGTTGGTCACGTCGGCGCCGCAGTAAGGACAGGCCACGCTTGCTTGGTTTATGGCTTGCTCGCATTCCGGACACGTAAACATCAACTAAATCTTATCAGGTTCGCGTGCAAGTTATGTCGCGGCGCGCGTTCACTACAGGAGGCATGGTGCGCCTGACTGCTTGGTTAATGTCGCGAACCAACACCCTGGCTGTCGTTAGTCTAAATTTGCGATTCAGGTATCATCTTTTCAGGTTTCATAGCGAAAGGAGACAGACCATGTCCATACGCGGACGCAGGCATACTAGCGTTGTTAATTTCGCAGGTTTTTTCCTACTATTTCTAGCGGCGGGAAGTATCACTCGAGTATTTGCGGCGCCTCAAAACGCCAACGATGTATCCGTACCCGCTGAACGTTCGTTGCCCGCTGACGCGGCAACCACCACGCAGAAAGACCAAATAGATCTAAATGTGACCGTGTACAACTCGAACCTCGCCCTGATTCGCGACGTCCGGCAAATTCATCTGGCCTCGGGAGTTTCGCCATTACGTTTCGAAGACGTCGCCGCTGCGATCATGCCGGCCACCGTGCATTTCCGTTCGCTCAGCGAGCCTGCAAAGCTGGCAGTGGTGGAACAGAACTACGAATACGATCTTCTGGATGCGCAAAAGCTTTTGCAGAAATACGTAGGACGCGAGGTCACGCTAGTGCATGGCGAAGAGCAGGCGAGCTCAACCAAGTGGGTCGAGACGAAAGCCATATTGCTAGCAGACAATAACAACCAACCTGTATGGAAGATCGGAAATGAAATCGTTACAGGCATGCCCACGAGCTGGTATCGATTTTCCGAGTTGCCGGGGAATTTGTATAGCCGGCCCACGCTTGTTTGGACGCTCGACAATCGCGGCGCCACGGCGCAAAAACTGGAAGCGTCTTATCTCACCAATAACATGAACTGGATTGCGGATTATGTGCTTACAGTGTCACGCGACGAAAAAACCAGCGATTTGGATGGATGGGTGACACTAACGAACAACAGCGGTACTGCGTACGAAAATGCAAAATTGCAGCTCGTTGCAGGTGAAATCCATCAAGTCGCACCCGTGGTTACTGCAGCCGCGGGGTTTGCAAGAATGGAGGCAGCGGCACCAGCGCCGCCTCAATTTCAGCAGGAAAACATTTCCGAATATCATCTGTACACGCTCGGACGCCGTACTTCCATCCAAAATAACGAATCCAAGCAGATCAACTTGCTTTCAGGAACTGGCGTTCCGATAGAAAAGTTCCTTGCTGTGGAAGGCCAATCGTATTACTACCGCAACCAACAGGGAATTGGAAACCCCATTCCGGAGCCGGTGAAGGTTTACTACCGTTTCAAAAATGAAGAAAAAGGCGGGTTGGGAATGCCGCTCCCTGCCGGGACCGTGCGCGTTTATCAAGCGGATTCAAAAGGAGGGATCCAATTCGTCGGCGAAGACCACATCAATCACACGCCCAAAGATGAAACGCTAAAGATTTACGTAGGAGACGCTTTCGATGTGGTCTGCGAGCGGAAGCTGATCGACTATAAAAAGCTCGACAAGAATTTATATGAAATGGAATTTCAAATTACGTTGCGCAATCACAAGGACACGCCCGTCACTGTTGAAGCGCGCGAACCGGTCGGCGGTGACTGGGAAGTGATGAACTCAAACTTAAAGTGGACGAAGTTGGACGCCACAACTATTAGCTTCGAAATTCCCGTTGACAAGGACGGCACGGCAACCCTGGACTATCGCGTTCGCGTGAAGTGGTAGGGCAATGCGGCAGTAAGCAAATCGGGAAAGATCAGCGCTTGGCGCAGAGTGTAAGTTCGTGTGCGAAAACCGGGTTCGAAGGATACTCCACGGCGAGCTGAGCGAGCAGATCGTGCGCCTTGTCCATCTGGTGCTCGCGTTCGTATGCCAGGGCGAGCATGACTTTAGCGAACGGCTGTAAGTAATGTCCGCGGTCGGCCGCCTGTGCCATCAACTGCATGCCCTTGGTGCGGTCACCATGAATCCCGCCGAACCACACAAAAGCGCGTTTGTATCCAGGCAAGCATCCGATTACATAATTGCTCATACCTAAGGCTACGTTCGCATCTTGTTGCGTCGGATCGATTGTCAGCAGAATATTCGCTTCGGTTTCCGCTTGCTTCATCATCTTCAAGCCATCCAACTGTTTCTTGATGATCAAAGCATCGTAATCGGATTCCATTCCATCTGCGATCGTTATCGCGAGCAGTCCGTGAATGTCTCGGGGATTGGATTTTAGGCGAGTTTTCGCCATTTCCCGGGCCTTGCTATTGGCCGTCATAAACGCCGCGTTTTGATTTTGCGCTGCTGCTCCTTCTACGCCGCCGAGAAACTTTGCGTCGCTCAGGAAAAATTCCGACGTCAGAACACCCTTGGCATTGAATTGTTCGAACAGATAGCTGGCTGCTTCTGCGGCTTTGCCCAGCGGGTCGTCCGGGCGGCTCTTCTGATACGAAAAGAACTCCACACGCGCGCCATCAAAATTCAACTCGTACAAGCGCTGGAAGCCTTTTTCAAGGTATTGGGCGGAAGGATCGGCCTCCATCACCGGGCCTGGCGGCGGAGTAGCTTTCTGTTCCGGGTTCTGCCCTGCTTGACCCACCTCCTGCGCTTCTGTTCTTGAGTTCGGGCACAACAGGATCCCTATTGCGATACAGGCAGCAATCAGAGTTTGGCGGATCTTCATCAATCGTCGCGAATCCATTCCTTGAGGAGCAGGGTTCGTACTGCAGCTAAGAGGTTGCTGGCAGCTTCATTATATTCGAGTATGCTAGAACAAAATCAGTTGCTTTGAAAGAAAGTTTCTTCTTTTGTGCATTCTGCCTAAAGATTCTCTAAGAGGAACTTCATGATCCCGTCCATTAGTTGAAAGCGCGCCGCAGGGTCGCTGATGCCATGTCCGCGTCCCGGAAAAATCATTAAGCGGTCAGGATAGTGGCCGTTATCGATGAGCATGTTGATTAATTCCGTGGAATTTGCAAAGTGCACGTTGTCGTCGCCGGTGCCGTGGGCAAGCATAAGCTTGCCTTTGAGCTGTGAGGCTTGATTGGCCGGCGAGGAGTTCTTATAGCCATCCGGATTATCTGGAGGTCGACCCATGTAGCGCTCGGTGTAAATCGTGTCGTAAAGTTTCCAATCGCTCACGGGAGCATCAGCAACTCCAGCCTTGAAAACATCAGCGGCGTTGAACAGGGCATTTAAAGTCATAAATCCGCCGTAGCTGCCGCCCCACATGCCGATCCTCGAGGCATCTACGTACGGAAGCGATTTTAGATATCTCACGCCTGTGAGCTGATCTTGCAACTCGACTTTGCCTAGCTGGTGAAAGATCGGTGTTTCAAAAGCATGCCCTCGCCCCCAGGACCCGCGATTATCGAGCGAAAAAATTATGTAGCCCTTCTGCGCCATGATTTCGTGCCAAAGGAAAATTCCCCCGCCCCAAGCATTTCGTACCACCTGCACATGCGGTCCACCATACACGCTGATCAGCACGGGATATTTTTGCGACGGATCAAAATTCGCCGGCTTGATAATGGAAATGTGGAGCTTCGTGCCGTCCTCCGCGGAAACTTCGGAAAACTCCACCGGAGACAAGTGATATTCCGCGAGCTCGGGCACTTTATTTTCGTTAATGGCAACAACGAGCGAACCATCCGTTCGGTAAAGGTCCTGGCGAGGCGGCATCATGGAGCTGGAATAGGTATCTACAAATTCCATATGGTCCGGCGAAAGTTCGGCGGCGTGCGATCCGGCTCCATGCGTGATCTGCGTAATCTTTTTGTCCCGTAAAGACAGACGATAGAGCTGGCTCTCCAATACATCGTCCTTGTTCGAACGAAAATAAATATAGCCGTGTTCTTCGTCGACACCGGGCTGAGTGGAGCGCGGGCCAAAGCCACTCAAGCCTCCGACTTCCCAGTCGCCGCTGGTCACTTGGTCCAATTCTTTGCCGGAAAGATCGTAGAGATAAAAATGGCGGAAGGCGGTGCGTTCGCTGGACCACAGAAACCTTTTGTTGTCCGCGAAGAAGTACAAATCATCGCTGATGTTGATCCAATACTTGTCCTTTTCGGTCAGAATATTTTGCGAGGCGCCGGACGCCGCATCGCAAAAAAGTAGATCGAGCTGATTTTGTGCTCGATTTAAGCGTTGTATTGCAACGCGCTGGCTATCGTGCAGCCAATTAACGCGAGCCAGGTAAACATCGGTATTCGTTCCGGTGTCCATCCATTGAGTTTCCCCGCCTGTTACGGCCACAACGCCCACACGCACGACCGGATTCGGCTCACCTGCCTGGGGATAGCGCGTATATTCCGTTGAGCCGAGCGGCGAACTCATATCCATGATGGGGTAGCGTGTTACCGGGCGCTCGTCCATTTCGTAATATGCCAGTTTCGAAGAATCTGGAGACCACCAATAGGCAGTCCGCGAGTCGAGTTCTTCCGGATACACCCAGTCCAGCTTGCCCTTTAGAATTTCTCCGCTGCCGCCCGTCGTAAGAACCTTTGCTTGGCCCGTCGATCTATCGATGACCCATAGGTTCGAATCGCGAACGAAGCTGATCCATTTGCCATCGGGAGAAAATTTCGGATCCTCGATTTCGGATTCGCCGATGAGGAGGGATTTCGGGGTCATCGTGCGTAAATCCAGCAACGCTAGACTATTGCTTCCGACCAAGAGCAGGGAATCGCCGCCGGGAGCCCATTGATAATTTTCTGCCTGCACGCGGCCGAGGCCGGTAGCCTGCGTCGTTTTAGCTTTTTCCGGCTGCATGGTTGCCTTTAGCGTAGCGGCGTCAACCAATACTTTGCGCTGTCCGGTCCCCGCGTCCATAGTCCACAACTCTACCGTGGCGTCTTTACCCATGCCCTTTCGTTCAAGATAGGAGATACGCTTGCTATCGGGACACCATTCGATGCCTTGGGTTAAGCGACCGCTCAGATTCGGCGCGCTGAAAAGTCGCTCAAGAGTCAGGGATTTGGCCGCAGGAGCGCTATTTTGGTCTTGCCCAAATGCCGGCAGAGTGAAAGCTGCAGCTAGTAAAAGAAAAGAAAGAAGGTTTAGAACCGCGCGGCGCGCAACTCGACGCATCCATGCCTCCTGATCAAAACGCGACATATTATACTGCTCTGGCGCGACGCGATATTACGTCAAGTGGTCCGCTGCCGAAGTGAGATATACCAAGATATTGGACGGAAGAAGCGCAGATTAGTTTGCCCGCTGAGGTTCGGAAGCTGCCGCGGGTATGGAGTTTGCGGATTCACTGCGCTTTCGCTTCGACAGGAAAGCGCAAATTGTGACCGCGAGCGAGAACGCCAACAAAGAACCGTCTCGCAGCAGTGATTTCTTACCGAGCTGTTCGCCTGGACCAAAACAACCGCAATTGATTTCCAGTCCCAACGAGTAGGTTCGAACCATCAACGCAAAAAATCCCAGCAGCAGAACGCTCGTGGCCAGAGTTGAGTAGCGCAGCCATAACCCACTCAGTAGCCACAATCCCAGCCCCAACTCAACGAAAGGTAATGCGTGAGCCGCCATGCTTACTGCCTGCGGGGAAAGCAATTGGTAAGAGTCCACTTGCATCGCAAACATCGATAGGGAAGTTCTAACGGAAGCAACGGACCAAGGTAGCGCTGCCTGCGGCTTTAACTTTGCGTAGGCCGCGAACAAAAACATCCCGGCGAGCGCAAGACGGCCTATTAGAAGAAAAACCCTCCGCCAAGTTTCGCGTTTGCCCGTCGACACTGGAGCAAATCTCCTACTGGCTCAAAAGTGAAGCCAAAAATTGTTTCAGAATCGGCCAGGTTACGAAGCCCGGCATGGCCGGATAGCGCTGACTTTTAGCAGTAATAACCGATGTCGGTGTTTGTGTCACCGGAATTTGTTTTGCCAGCAGCTTGTCCTGTTCGATGTAAGCGTCCAGCGCGCAGCCGTGATCTTCTTGTCCATTATTCTTGAAAGCGGCCGGTTTAACCGAGGCATTAGGATTTACCTCGCATCCTTCCATCAGTTTCTTGATGCGCTTGAAATCAGCCTGACCAACCGCAGCAGCTACGAATTTCTCGATGTTCCCGTCCACCGACCACGCCTGCTGGTTGTCCCAGAGCGCCGCATCAACCGCTTCGAACTTCCCGATCTTGGCCGCCGCATTCGCCCACCGCGCGGCCATGTAAGAGTACGGATGCATCGGCAAGGGAAAATCGCGATGTATAAAATAAACTTGCCCACTCGCGACCATGTCCTGAATCATGTACTTCAACGTGTTCTCGTAGAAATTGCCGCACGATGGGCACTGGTAATCGCTATAAACTTCCATCGTAATCGGAGCATTTCTGTTTCCCAGAGATTTTACCGGGGCGGTGGCTGCATCGGAATTTGCAACTGCGTGCGTTTGCGCGCGTGCGTGCGTCTGCGCCGAAATTCCCGCACCGCAAATTAGAGCAAGCGCTCCCACCACCGCGAACCTGGGCAGGATCAGCCCGCTAAACGGATGAAAATTTCGGCGAATCAATGAAGGTCCTCCCTGTATTTGTTCTAAGCGACGCGAGCATTGTAGCGCGAATCTAACCGTCATGCAGCGACCCTGATTTGTCAACTTTCCTTTTCGGGCAGCGGAACTATGATGACGTTAAGCTCAATAGAGTTGGGCTCTACCAACAACCGGCGACCAGATCGACCGTCAGGAACTGCTTTGACGCTAGAATTGGCAGTTTTCTAAAGTAAGTATATTTATTTCAATGACATACAGACACAAACAGATACTTGACAATGAGACGCTCAACATGTATTATCACGTCTCTCGTTAGTAGAGTTTGCTGGCTATCAATAGCCGGACGTCACAGGAGCGTACTTCATGAGCAAGATCATAGGTATTGACCTAGGCACCACCAACTCAGTCGTCGCGGTGATGCAAGGTGGCGAACCAACCGTCATCCCCAACCAGGAAGGTGCTCGAACCACCCCCTCGGTTGTTGGATTCACCAAGAGTGGCGAGCGTTTAGTGGGCCAAGTGGCCAAGCGCCAGTCCATTACAAACCCGGAAAACACCGTTTACTCGATCAAGAGATTCATGGGGCGCCGTTACGACGAAGTTACCGAAGAAGCCAAGCGTGTCCCTTATAAAGTAGTGAAGGGACCGCACGACGACGCGCGCATTGAAATCATGGGCAAGTCGTACAGCCCGCAAGAAATCTCCGCGATGATTCTCCAAAAGTTGAAGAGCGCGGCAGAAGATTTCCTGGGCGAGAAAGTCACGAAAGCAGTGATTACTGTTCCCGCTTATTTCAACGACAGCCAGCGTCAAGCCACCAAACAGGCTGGAGAGATCGCCGGTCTTGAAGTGCCGCGCATCATCAACGAGCCTACTGCGGCAGCTTTGGCGTACGGTCTCGATAAGAAGAAGGATGAGACAATCGCGGTCTATGACCTCGGCGGCGGAACTTTTGATATTTCGATTCTCGAGGTGGGCGAAGGCGTAGTCGAAGTTAAATCCACCAACGGCGATACCCACCTCGGCGGCGACGACATCGACCAGCGAATCATTGAGTGGATCGTGGCCGAATTCAAGAAAGAGCAGGGCATCGACCTGAGCAAAGACCGCATGGCCATCCAACGGCTGAAAGAAGCTGCGGAAAAAGCGAAGATTGAGCTGTCCCAATTAATGGAGACGGAAATCAATCTTCCGTTCGTCACTGCGGACGCGTCTGGGCCGAAGCACTTGCAACTGAAACTCACCCGTTCGAAGCTCGAACAGTTGATGGAAGACTTGTTGCAGCGCACGGTAGGACCGGTAAAGCAGGCATTGAGCGATGCAGGCCTCACGCCGGATAAAATCGACGAAGTAGTTCTGGTTGGCGGTTCCACTCGAATCCCGCGCGTGGTTGACATCGTAAAGGGATTGTTCAACGGTAAAGAGCCGCACAAGGGTGTCAATCCGGACGAAGTTGTCGCGGTGGGCGCTGCGGTTCAGGGCGGTGTGTTGGGCGGCGAAGTTAAGGACATTCTGTTGCTCGACGTCACGCCACTTTCTCTGGGTGTCGAAACGCTGGGTGGTGTCTCTACCGTGCTGATCCCGCGTAACACGACGATCCCGACGCGCAAGTCGGAGACGTTCTCTACGGCTGCGGATAATCAAACTTCCGTAGAGATTCACGTGCTGCAAGGAGAGCGTCCCGTTGCCAGCGGAAACCGTTCGCTCGGGAAATTCCATCTCATTGGAATTCCACCAGCGCCGCGCGGTGTGCCGCAGGTTGACGTCACATTCGACATTGACGCCAACGGCATCTTGAATGTGTCGGCAAAGGACAACGCGACCAACAAGGAACAGAAGATCACCATTACCGCGTCCAGTGGCTTGAGCAAGGAAGAAGCGGAGCGCATGAAGAAAGAAGCGGATGCGCATGCGGACGAAGACAAGTCACGCCTGGCGGAAGTGGAAGCGCGTAACCGGCTCGACAATTTGGTCTATCAAACCGACAAAATCATTAAGGAGAACCGCGAAAAGCTGGCTGAAGCAGATGTAAAGGCCGGCGAGGAAGCGGTAGAAGAAGCGCGGCGAGCCTTGACGGAAGGCGGCGTGGACAAGTTGAACGCAGCGGTGGAAAACCTCACCAAGGTGTCGCACCGCATCGCCGAGACAATGTACAAGGCGCAGCAAAGCGCTGCGAGTGCAGGCGCAGGGGCGGCCGGCTCAGCCGCTGGCCAAGGCCAAGCTTCCGGCGACGGCAAGTCTTCAGGACAAAGCGATGTTGTTGATGCCGAGTTCGTTGACGTGGACGACTCAAAGAAGCCGAACTAAAGTCTGCGTGAGCATTAAGGATGCGGGGTGGGTTCACAGACTCGCCCTGCATTTTGTTTTAATAGTGTCGGGAGGAGTGAGCGTTTGACGACAACCGGTATCCGGCGTTTGGGTCCACCGCAAGCCGTACAGAAGATTCGCGACAATTTCTTCCTGGTGCAGGTTTCTATTTCCGAATCACCCACGGCCGACTGGCGTCGTCTTTTCTACGACGCGCAGCAGGACGTGCAACCAGAATTCCCGCCGCGTTCTGTGGAAATATCCGGCACGTTTCTTCGATTCAAGTCCGACCCGAATACGGTGGCGCAAAAAGTCGGTTGGATTGATCGCTGGCTCGAGCGTGCTAACGCCAAAGAAGCTTCGATGGCCGGAAGGTCGTCGGAATTGCAGCGGCAAAAAAAGGAAGAAGCGGCTCGCGAGACACAAGAGATCGCCGAATGGAACGGCCGCTGGGCGAATCTGTAACGCCGCTGGCCCGTGCGTAATCGCGCCCTGGGATGCTGCAGAAGTTAATTTTCAAGAACCGATCATGGCTACAACAACTAAACAGGATTACTACGAACTCCTAGGCGTACCGCGCAAAGCAACCGCGAAAGAACTTCGCGCAGCCTACCGCAAACTTGCGCGCAAGTACCATCCGGACCTGAATCCCGGAGACAAATCCGCGGAAGAAAAATTCAAACAGATTCAGGAAGCTTACGACACGCTTTCCGATACCAAGAAGCGCCAAATGTACGATCAGTTCGGGTTCAACGTGCCAGGCCAAGGTGGCGGCGCTCCGGGAGCGGGCTACGGCGGCGGAGTCTCCCCTGACGACATACATTTCGATTTCGGTGGATTCGATTTCGGCGGCGGAGCGGGTCAAGGAGCCGGCAGCGCGGGCGGCGGCGCAAGTTTCCGCGATCTTTTCAGCCAGTTTTTTCGTGGAGCGAGCGCGGCTCAAACTTCCGACGAGCGCCAGCCCGGCGATGACCTCGAGTATCAGATCGACATCACCTTCGCTGAGGCCATGCGCGGCACAGTGAAGAAACTAAGTTTCACGCGCCTGGATGTTTGCAACGTGTGCCACGGAACGGGCGTGGCTCCCGGCGACGAAAAAGTTTGTCCCACCTGCGGCGGCTCGGGCCAGGTGACGCAGACAAGCGGCAAGATGCGCTTCCAGATCACCTGCTCGCGTTGCGGTGGATCAGGAAAGCTTCGTACCGTGTGCCGCAATTGTGGCGGCGAAGGCCGCGTCGCTCGTATGGAAACGCTCGACGTGCGCATTCCGCCGGGCGCACAGACGGGTTCACGCGTTCGAGTGGCTGGCCGCGGCAATGCAGGGCTGCACGGTGGCCCGCCAGGCGACCTCTACATCGTGATGAGGGTCGAACCTCATCCGTTTTTTGAGCGGCGTGGCGATGATCTCTTTACGGTGGTGCCAATCACAGTTCCCGAGGCCTCGCTTGGTGCAAAAGTGGAAGTTCCAACAATTGACGGGCGCGCGCAGGTCCGCATTCCGCCAGGCACTAACAGCGGAAAGAAACTGCGGCTGCGCGAAAAGGGCGCACCCTCTGCGCGACATTCCGGGAAACGCGGTGACCAGATTGTAGAAGTTCAAGTTGTGGTACCGAAGCCCGAAGACGAGCGCGTGCGCAATCTGTTGAAAGAACTCAGCAAGATCGACCCGGAAGATCCGCGCCGCGAGATTTTTTCTCGCGCTACGGTGTAACTTTGCAAGGAGACGATGATGACTGGCCGCGCAAAAAAGAAAGCTAAAGCGGGCTATATGATCAGCGCCGTCGCCGAGTTGTACAAGCTTCACCCGCAGACCCTGCGTTTGTATGAGCGCGTAGGCTTGCTAAAGCCGTCTCGTTCGCAAGGCAACACTCGGCTTTACACCGATTCTGATCTTGAGCGCCTCGAAGTGATCCTGAACTTGACGCGCGAACTGGGCGTAAACCTCGCCGGTATTGAGATTATTCTCAACATGCGCGACAAAATGGCGGACATGCAATCGCAGATGGAGTCCTTCATCAGTTTCGTGCGCAGCGAGATGGCCCGCAGTTTTTCGGCTGCTGACGATCGTAAAGTGCGCCACGCTATTGTCCGCGCCGTTCCGCGCCACACCATCCGCGTTGAGAAATAGCAATCCCCCTCGTCCGTCCTCGATAGTTCTGTGCGATCATTATCCGCAGCTTGCCTCGTCACTTTCCACAGATGCGCGAGCTTTGCACAGCGACGTGCGCTTGCGCTCCACGCGCTCCGCGCTTATTCTTCGACCATGGCACAACCAGATTGTCCCCATTGCCAGGGCAGCGGCTGGAAAGTTGTGGAACGAAGTACCCAAGGCGCGCAGGCCTTGTCCTCGGATAAGCCCGGTAGCTCGTCGCCAGGAAATCCAAAACTGGTTTGGGCGGTCCCCTGCGATTGCACCAAAGACGACCAGACCGAGCGCGCTCTCGCCCGAGCGCGCGTACCGGAACGCTATCGCCACTGCGATTTCGATAATTTCGAAACGGATAACGACATTGAAAATGTTCCGCCCGATCAGCAGGCGGCCTTTAATCGAAGTCTCATGCAGGCGAAACTGATCGTTCAGCGATTCGCCGAGGAGTTTACGCCAGTTCGCGAACACGCTGAGCCCGGTCTGCTGCTAATGGGATCGTGTGGCGTGGGTAAAACCCATCTCGCGGTTTCGGCTTTGAAGCAGATCGTGCTGCGAGGTCACAGTGGTCTATTCTACGATTATCGCGAGCTACTCAAGGAAATTCAGGATAGCTATAACGCGGTGAGCCAGTCCACGGAAATGGGCGTGCTCGAACCCGTGTTGAAGGCGGAAATTTTCGTGCTGGATGATGTGGGTTCCAGCAAACCTTCATTATGGGCGCTCGAGACAGTCGGGCATGTGCTCAATACGCGTTACAACGAAAAGCGAGTGACGCTGCTCACGACCAATTTTCTTGATTCCGACTCAGTGGGCGCGAATTCCAATGGTCCTACAGCGGTATCGCGCGTGGCGGGCATGCGCGCTCCGACCATGGATGATTCTCTTACCGAACGCGTGGGCAAACGCATTCGTTCGCGCCTTTACGAAATGTGCCGCAAGGTTGAAATTTTCGGTCCGGACTATCGCAAGGAAATCCGCACTGCCAGCGGTTCGCGTGCATGAAACGTAATGAGATTTAACCCCCGCATTCTCGAGCGGCAAACATGTCTTGACAATTGGCAAATTACCGCAAAATTGAAATTTAGCGGCTTGGGCTCCCCCGCAACGGTTTGTTGACAACGCGCAAACTGCACGCGTATCATCTTTTCGATGTGAGCGCCGGGCACGGACGCTCAATCCCCTTCATTGCTCTGACCCCGTAGGGTGGAGTAGTCCGAGCTTGCATTCTCGGCAGACGGGCACGAACTCGTACGGAGGCCGCTCTCCATGTCAGCCGAGCAAGACAATAATCTCCAACCTTCCGCAACGGAAGCTGTCACTACCGAAGTCCCGGGCGAAAATTCCAGCGATCAAAATTCAGATCAGGCTGCTGCCCCAACGATTCCTTCCGGTAACGTTAACTCTAGCTCTTCGAGCGGCGCCGCAACTGCAGTAGTTCGCGCGCCCGAAAGTGTCGGGGCTTCGCCGCTGAGCAGCGTTCCGCCCGAAGAAATATCTGGTGCGCAACGCGACGGTTCTGAATCTGCCGCAGGCGTGGCTCCGGAATCAACTCCGTCGGCGGATCATTCTGAGACGAGCAATGCGAGCGCTCCCAAAACAACTAGCGAGTCCACCGAAACTGCGGAGGCTGAATCCTCCGAAACCATGGACCAACTGCTCGACCAGTTTGCTGTGCCAGAGCCTGCGATTGCGGAAGGCGAAATTTTCGATGGGCGCGTTTTGGCCGTGACGGATCTTGGCGTAATTGTGGACGTGGGCGGAAAATTCGAAGGGTTGGTGCCTGCTCAGGAATTCGTCGATTCCGGAAGTCCCATCCAGTTCGGCAAGGGCCAGACGATTGAAGTTGAAAGGTTGCACGAGCAGAAGAATGGGTACGTTCTGCTGTCTCACGTACGCGCTCATCGCCGGCGTGTATGGGAGCGCATCGAGAAATCTTATCGCGAGCAAGCCACTATCACCGGCAAAGTAACCGAGCGCATCAAAGGCGGCTTGGTTGTCGACATTGGAGTGCGCGCTTTCTTGCCTGCCTCGCAAATCGAACTGCGGCCGGTACACGACCTGGAAACCTGGAAGGATCGCGACATTGAAGTTCGCGTTCTTAAACTGAATCGCAAACGGGGCAACGTAGTCGTGAGTCGTCGCGCGATTCTTGAAGAAGAGCAGAAATCCAAACGCGACGCCTTGATGGCCTCGTTATCGGAAAATTCTGTTGTAACCGGCCGCGTGAAAAACGTAACAGACTACGGCGTGTTCGTGGATCTTGGTGGCATTGATGGTCTTCTTCATGTCAGCGATTTGGTTTGGGGACGGGTACCGCATCCTTCTTCCATCGTGAAGCCTGGCGATGAAATCGAAGTCCAAATTTTGAAGTTCGATAAAGACAAGCAGCGCATCTCGCTTGGCCGCAAGCAGCTTTTGCCCGATCCGTGGGCGACGGTTCCCGAGCGTTTTACCGTCGGCACCCGAGCCCAGGGAAAAATAGTTGGCGTCACGGATTACGGCGCGTTCGTGCAAATCGAACCTGGTGTGGAAGGCCTGGTGCACGTCAGCGAGATGAGCTGGTCAAAACGCACCAAGCACCCTTCGAAAATGGTAAAAGTTGGAGACCAGGTGGAAGTAACCGTACTCGAAGTAAAGACGGACCAACGCCGCATTTCACTAGGATTGAAACAGACCATGCCCGATCCTTGGGACGCTGCTGCTGAAAAATATCCCGTCGGCGCAATGGTTAATGGCCGCATTCGCAACCTAGCCGACTTTGGCGCTTTTGTGGAAATCGAAGAGGGCATGGAAGGCTTGATTCACATCAGCGACATTAGCTGGACCGAGCGTATCAAGCATCCCAGCGAAAAATTTAAGAAGGGCGATGTAATCGAAGCGAAAGTACTCAAGGTTGATTCGCAGAACCGGAGGCTTTCGCTCGGAATCAAGCAGGTGAAAGATATTTGGGCCAACTGGTTTGCCGACCATAAAATCGGCGATGTCTTAAAAGGCAAAGTTGCAAGAACGACCGATTTCGGCGCCTTTGTGGAATTGGCTGAAGGGATCGAAGGTCTCTGCCACGTTTCAGAAATCGAAGAACGTAAAGGAAAAGGGGACCGCGAAAAGCAAAAGCCGGCTCGCGGCGCGCGCGTCACTTCTGTTTTGAACACCGGCGGCGAATACGATTTCAAGATTCTCCGTCTGGAACCGGAGCAGCATAAAATTAGCTTGAGCTACCGCGCCGCGCAAAAGCAAGTGGAACGCCAGGAGATTGAAACGTTCAAGCAGCAGCCCAAGCAGATGAAGTCGTCACCCAACGCCACAATTGGTGACGCAATAATGGCCAAGCGCCAATCGTCGTAGATTGAGTTCCTGGGCTGCCAGGGGGCGGCGGCTCTGGAAGGCCTTCCTTCGCAGGAAAAATCATTTACCTTAAGCTAGATTGATGATATGCAAAGACCTACGGTGTTGCCCCAGCCCGTAAACAGCGTAACGTCGTCACATGTTTCGGCGTCTTCATATATTGTGAAAGGAGGCCTCATCCAATGGCAGAGGCTGCGGGAGAGCGCGAAAACAAAGATCATACGATGACGAAGGCTCACCTCGTGGAAGAGGTCACCCGCGTCACCGAATTGCCTCGCAAAGAGGCGGAAGCAGTTGTCGAGACAATCTTCGAGAGCATCATTGCGGCTTTGCAGTCTGACGATAAGATTGAGATCCGCGGCTTCGGCAGTTTCCGCACCCGCGAACGCCGCGGCCGTACCGGACGCAATCCGAAAACTGGCGCGAAAGTGGAAGTCCCGCCGAAGAAAATTCCGTTCTTCAAACCCAGCAAAGAACTAAAAGATTTCGTGAACCATCCGCGTGCTAGCGGCGCTTCCGCAAGTTCGTCCGAACCCGGAGCGCAGGCCTAAACAGAATGGATTATTTGTGGACCCCCTGGCGGTATCGTTACATCGCCGACGCGTCGAAGGACGAAGGTTGTATTTTTTGCGCCGCAATCGCCGCCGGAGATGACGTAAAGACTCAGATCGTTCTTCGCGGCAAAAAGAATTTCATAATCCTCAATCGATATCCTTACACCACCGGCCATGTGATGGTCGTTCCTTACGCCCACGTCGCTGATCTTTCCGCAGCCGACCCGGACACTCTCGCTGAAATGATGGTGCTCTCGCAGCGCGTGCACACGGCTCTGGAGCACACCTATCACCCGCAAGGCTACAATCTCGGCATGAATCTGGGCCGCGCAGCGGGGGCTGGCGTGACCGGCCATTTGCACTTGCACGTCCTTCCGCGCTGGTCCGGCGACGCAAATTTCATGACCGTTGTGGGTGAGACTCGCGTCGAGCCCGAAGAACTTTCCACCACTTACGAAAAGCTGCGCAAAGCCCTGGCCTAAAATTGGCCTTTCTTAATTCCGCAGCGCAGCCTAGAATTTTCGTTCGCTCTTATCGCGCATACTGAACAAGGACAAGCTCAGTGGATCTTGACCTAACGGAAGAACAACAGCTTCTGCAAAAAAGCGTACGCGAATTCGCGGAGGCCGAAGTAAAGCCACACGCCAAGGAAATTGACGAGACCGGCCGTTTCCCGCGTGACAATTTCAAGAAAGCCGCTGAGCTGGGACTTACAGGTATTGCCGTGCCTGAGAATTATGGCGGCGCGGGCATGGATCATGTCAGCTATGCCATCGTCGTCGAGGAAATCTCACGAGTTTGCGCTTCCACCGGAGTGATTCTTTCCGTTCAGAATTCGCTTTACTGCGACCCCATCCTACGGTTTGGCACCGAAGAACAAAAACAGAAATTTCTGGTGCCTTTCGCGCGCGGCGAAAAGATTGGGTGCTACGCGCTCACCGAACCTCAAGCCGGCTCAAACGCGGCCGCTCTCACTACGAAAGCTATCCGCAAAAGTGACACGTACGTAATCAACGGCACAAAGGCGTGGATCACCAATGGTGGTGCAGCCGATGCGGCAATCGTCTACGTCAACACTCAGCCTGAAAAAGGCGAAAAGGGAATCACTGCGCTGGTCGTTGAAAAAGGCACGCGCGGGTTTGCGGTCGGCAAAGAGGAAAAAAAACTCGGCATTAACGCCACCGCGTGCACCGAGCTTTCCTTCACCGATTGCGAAGTTCCCGTAGGCCATCGCATCGGGAACGAAGGAGAAGGTTACAAAGTCGCGCTCTCCACACTCGATGGTGGCCGCATCGGCATTGCCGCGCAAGCCGCCGGAATTGCGCAAGGCGCGTTTGAAGCGGCGCTATCCTACGCGCAACAGCGCCAGGCTTTCGGCCATCCCATCTCCGATTTTCAAGCCATCCAGTTCATGCTTGCCGACATGGCCACCGAAATTGACGCCGCGCGTTTGCTCACTCGTCACGCCGCCTGGAAACAAGACTCCGGCGCGCGTTTCACTATGGAAGCGTCCATCGCAAAACTTTTTGCTAGCGAGATGTCCACGCGCGTGACGCACAAGGCCATCCAAATCCACGGCGGCTACGGCTACAGCCGTGAATATCCCGTCGAACGCGCTTACCGCGATGCCCGCATCACGGAAATTTACGAAGGCACCAGCGAAATTCAGCGCCTGGTCATCGCCGCGTGGGTCCTGAAAGCTTACTGAGAAAATAACGTCGCACTATTTTCTCCGCAGTCTTCCCTCAGTGTATTCTTGTGCCCATGTTGGAACTGGATTGCCGCCTTCAATTCGTACCTGAATTCGATGCGGACTTTTTCAACTGCATGCCTTCCCGTCCCGGCGTGCTCTTGCTTGAAATGCGCGACGCCAAAGCCAAACCCTATCTCGCGCGCACCGCGGACATTCGACGCGCCGCAGAAAGATTGCTCCTCGCTCCGGGCGCGCCGTCTAAACGCTTGAACCTCCGTGATGTAGTCGCGGGCATTCATTATCGTGTGAGCGGGTCGAAATTCGAACAAATGCTCACAATGTACGAGCAAGCACGTAAATATTTTCCGGACCGTTACGGCAGCCTGTTGCGCTTGCGCCCATCCGCGTTGCTGAAGATAAACCTTCGCAACGAGTATCCGCGAGGTTACGTTACCCGCCGCATTCGTGCAGATGGCGGATTTTATTTCGGACCGTTCGCGTCACGTCGTGCCGCCGAAGCATTCAGCGAATCTTTTCTCGATCTTTTCAAAACCCGTCGTTGTCAGATAAAAATTCGCCGCGATCCTGCCTTTCCAGGTTGTATTTATTCCGAGATGAAGATGTGCCTGGCGCCCTGTTTCGCCGGCTGCTCCAAGCAGGAATATGACGTTGAGGTCGGCCGCGTTCTCGAAACTCTTGACAGCGGCGGCTCCTTCCTGATCAAAGAAATCCAAGCCCAGCGCGAAGCCGCCAGCGAAGCCTTGCACTTCGAAAAAGCCGCCGCGCTTCACAAGCGTCTTGAAAAAGTCTCCGGCACATTGCGAGGATGGGGAGAATTGACGCGCCGTATCGATGAAATCGACGCCGTAATCTTGCAGCGCGCGGCCGAGGAGAAAACGATTGTAGTCTTCCCCGTTCAAGCAGGAATTTTGGCAGAGCCATTATTTTTGCGTTTTGCGGAACTATCGACCGAGCCAAAATCAGTGGAAGGGATCTTGCGAGCAGTCTTGGACCCGCAAACGAGTTTTGCTCATCGAAAACCAAGCGAGTCGAAAGTAGATTCTTCCGCCGAAATTAATTCATCAGCTCAACCGCAAGAGGAAGGAGCCTCGCCGCAGTCCCAAGCTCAAAAGTCCGATGTCCCTGCGTCGAATCGCTCGCGATATGGTTTGCAATCAGCCCCTCCAGAACTCGCCGAACATCTTTCGCTCCTCTCGCGATGGTTTTATTCCAAGCCCCGCGAAGGAGAGATTCTGTTTCGCGAAGACAGTTGGCCCTATCGACGAATTTTGCGCGCCTGCAACCGGCTTCTCGCGCCTACGCCAGGGCCCACTCAAGAACCGCAACCCGGCACGCAATCTGCGACGTGATCTGCTGCCTGGCATTTTGGTATGTCCACGCGCGCGGAAAAAGTTCGGTCGATCGAAAATAACATCTCTCCATTTACATCGTACAATTGACTAGATGGCCAAAGAGTCTCCCGATCAATCATCCATCCCGCCAGCCGCGGAAAATCGTTCGCGCGTGCGCGACATGGTGCGCTCGCTGCGCCACAGCAATTTCCAACTTTTTTTCAGTGGCCAACTAATCTCGCTCATCGGCACCTGGATGCAGAACATTGCGCAGTCTTGGCTGGTTTATCGGCTCACGGGCTCGTCGTTGCTTCTCGGCGTGGTGGGTTTCGCGGGACAAATCCCAGTATTCCTGCTCGCTCCCATAGGCGGGATGGCGGCTGACCGTTGGAACCGCCATCGCGTGATCATCGGCACCCAAACGACATCGATGATTCTCGCGCTCATACTCGCGATTCTCACGCTGTCTCACGTGGTCCGCGTCTGGGAAATCGTAGTGCTCGCGTCTTTACTCGGCGCCGTAAACGCGTTTGACATTCCCGCCCGCCAATCTTTTCTGATCGATATGGTCGGCCGCGAAGATTTGATGAACGCGATCGCGCTGAACTCTTCCATGTTCAATGGCGCCCGCGTAATTGGTCCGGCTATTGCTGGTTTGCTGGTCGCCTGGATCGGCGAAGGCTGGTGTTTTTTCGCCAATGGTGTCAGCTACATCGCCGTGCTCGTGGGCTTGCTTCTAATGAAGCTCGGCCCCATGCGTTTTGTTTCCAGAGAAGCTACGGCTATCGAACATATCGCAGAAGGATTTCGTTTCGTGCGACGCACCGCGCCCATCATGGCCATTATGCTGCTGATTGGTGTAGTCAGCTTGGTTGCTGTGCCTTATTCGGTGTTGATGCCGATATTTGCAGATCGCGTTCTGCATGGTGGCGCTCGCGCACTTGGCATCCTAATGGGTGTCAGTGGCTTGGGAGCGTTGTTCGGCGCGCTTACCCTTGCCATGCGGCGCGGAGTACATGGGCTCGGGAGGTGGATCGCTTTTTCTGCGATTGGTTTCGGTGCGAGCCTCGTATTATTTTCGTTTTCTCGATGGCTGGTGCTGTCAGCCGTATTGTTACTGCCCGTTGGATATAGCGTGATGTTGCAGATGTCCAGCTCCAACACCATGATTCAGGCCATGGTTCCGGATGAATTGCGGGGACGCGCGATGGCCGTCTATACCATGATGTTCATGGGCATGGCGCCGATGGGCGCGTTGTTCGCCGGAATACTGGCGGATCGCATCGGTGCCCCCTGGACTGTCGCCATCGGGGGGATCGGGGCCATAGTAGGTGGTTTTATTTTCTGGCGGCATTTGCCGAAACTTAGATTGGAAGCGCGGGAGTTGCTAGTCGCGCAAGGCTTGGCTGGCGAACCCGATTGAGCGACAAGAATGCCCATCCGCAAACGCCATCTGCAAACGTTTGATATACTGCGCGCCAGTTCTTATCGCGCATAATTAGAGAGAGGTTTGATGTCACCTGCTTCAGCCGTAACCGAAGAACGCAAGGCTGGTTTTGCCACGCCCGAAGGCACTTTGCGCTATGCCGCGCGCTTCAAAGGCCGCTCTGCCGCTGGCCACTTCCGTGAAATTCCAGGCGGGCTCGTTCTTTCGTCCATAGGCATCGGAACTTATCTCGGCGAGCCCGATAGTGCCACAGACGCTGCCTACACCTCTGCGATCGTTTCCGCTGTAGAAAATGGCAGCAACGTCATCGACTCTGCTATTAATTATCGCTTTCAACGCAGCGAGCGTTCCGTGCGCGCTGCGCTGAAGGAGCTTTTCGCTAAGGGATTCTCTCGCGACGAAATTGTGGTTTGCACCAAAGCCGGGTTTCTGACTCCCGATGGGGAGATGCCTGCCGACGCCAACGAATACTTCGCGCACGAATTCCTGGAGCGCGGAATCTTTCGCGCGGAAGAAATTGCCGCGGGATGCCACTGCATGGCCCCGTCCTATCTTGCCGATCAGCTTGACCGCAGCCGGCGCAACTTAGGCTTCGAAACCATCGACGTTTTTTATCTGCACAACCCCGAGACGCAGTTGGGCGAAGTTTCCGCTGAAGAATTTCGTCAGCGCATACGTGCGGCCTTCACATTTTTGGAAACGGCTGTCGCAGAGAAAAAAATCCGCGCGTATGGCATGGCCACCTGGAATTCATTCCGTGAGGATCCAAAGGGCGCAGGATACTTGTCGCTCGCCGAGATGGCTGGAATAGCAAGCGAGGTTGGCGGAGCCGCCCATCATTTCCGTTTCGTGCAGTTACCGTTCAATTTGGCTATGCCGGAAGCGCTCACGCGGTCAAATCAAATGATCAGCGGTAAACCTGTGCCGATGGTGCAGGCAGCGCGAACCCTCGGAATCTCGTTGATTACCAGCGCTGCGCTTCTGCAAGGTCAACTCACCCGGAATTTACCGGCATTTGTGTCTTCGGCGCTCGGAGTGAAAGAAAATTCCACGCTCGCTCTGCAGTTCGCGCGCTCCGTTCCGGGACTTACCACTGCGTTGGTCGGAATGAGCCAGACCGCGCACGTTGATAAAAACCTGAGCCTAATCGGGATTGAGCCAGCTTCACGCGAACAATTCCTCAAGTTATTCGAATCCAGAGGCTAGAGAGCAGCGGAATTGCTTCGTAGCTCCGGGTAAGTTTCATCAAGCCACTTATCGATTGCCGCAGCCATTTCGCTGAGATGCCCGGTAAAGAAATGATCTGCGTTTTCGACAAACACCAGTTTTCTTGGCTCTGCTAGTTCGATGAAAAGCCTCTCGACGTTCGCCCGCGAGCCAAACTGGTCGTTCGCGCCTTGCACAAAGACTTTTGGTTTTGCGCAATCTCGCAAGTACGTGAGATCGGAACTGTCCGCCGGAATTCCCAAGCCGATCACGCCGGTTACTCGTTCGTCTGCGCATCCCACCTGCAAACCTACCCACGCGCCAAAACTGAATCCTGTAAGCAAAATTGGCAGCCCGGGGAATTGTTTCGCCAGGTAATTCAATCCCGCGCGAACATCCTCACGTTCACCTTGACCTTTATCGTGCTGCCCCTCGCTCATTCCCGCTCCGCGAAAATTAAATCGCAGCACCGGCACGCCTCGGCGATGTAGAGTCTTCGCCGCCTGATAAACCACTTTGTTGTGCATAGTGCCGCCGAAAAGCGGATGCGGATGGCAAACGACGGCCGCCAAGTGCGCGTCCGCTCCTGGGGTGGTCCACAATGTGGCCTCGAGTCGCCCGGCTTGCCCATCCAGAAAAATACTTCGATGAAATACTTCCGCCATAAATTAGTCTGCGAGTGTAGCGGACAGTTTTGCTCAGCGCAAAGGCGAATGAAATTGATAATGTGATTTTCTCTTTTTTTTTGCCGCCGAATCTCATTGCGGCAATCGCGTGGCGGTGGTAGTTTGGCAAAAGCTGAACTGCTCCCCTGGAGGGCGGATGGAATCGGATTTAGAGCGTCGCGCTGCGCGAAGATTTACCATGAATCTGCCCATGAAAGTTCGTTTCTCAGCGGACAGCGGCATCCTCGAAAAAAAAGGAGAAACGCGCGACGTCAGCTTCCGCGGCCTCTACTTCGTAATGGAAGCGATTGTCGAGACCGGCAGTCCCATCGAATTCGTCCTCACCTTGCCACAACAGATCACTCTCGCCGGTGACGTTCATATTCGCTGCTACGCTCGCGTCCTGCGCGTGGACCAGAATAAAGGAACTCCCGGAATCGCAGCGCGCATCGAGCGTTACGAATTTCTTCCCGCGTCGGCTTGAAGTCCTTGAACCTCTCGCGATTTGCTGAATCGGAGTAGAATGTGGTTTTCACCCGCTTGTGGAGGAGGAACCCATGTATCACTACGATCCGAACTTAGCGCTTGAAGAACTGAGGGACGAAGCTGTTCTGCCGCACCCGGTTCACCTGCGCGATATGATCTTGCGCACCAAGCTTAATGCCAACTTGGCGCTTGATTTGAACCGCGATTTTCAGGAATATCTCGCGCGGTTTGGTGATTTGCAGAAAATCGCTCGCGAGATTCTGGAGCAAGTGGCTGCCGGAACGCGCAAAGCTTCCGCTGTCTGACAATTTGGCATGCTGAGCGGTAGTTATTTCCTCCGTCGGGTGAGATAAATCGTCTGTCCACTAGGTAGAATAGATTCTGACTTTCTTTCCGGGAGAGCGCGAAACCTTGGTATGGCTAGGCACACAATACTGATCGACGCGGACGACACCCTCTGGGAAAACAATATTTTCTTTGAGAAGACTATCGATCATTTCATTACACAGCTGGAACATCTTGGTTACACGCGCGAATATATTCGCCACATCCTGAACGAAACCGAACGGCGCAATATCCGCCAACATGGTTACGGCGTGCGCAGCTTTCGCCGCTCGCTGGAAGACACCTACCTGAAACTTGCAGGGAACGCTGCGAAGCGCGAGCTCGTGAAAGAGATTGAGAGAATGGCAGCGGAATTGGAAGCCACGCCACCCCACATACTCGAAGGCGTTCCAGAGACTCTGGCGTATTTGGCGAAACATCATCGCTTGATTATGGTCACCAAGGGCGAGCCTGCCGAGCAAGCTGCTAAGGTGGAGCGTTCCGGCTTGCAGCCTTATTTTGACTCCATCGAAATCGTGCTGGAAAAAGATCCCAGTCTGTACGAACGCATGATCGACCAATTCAAAATTGTGAAAACGCACGGTTGGATGGTGGGCAATAGCCCTCGCAGCGATATCAACCCTGCGATGCATGCTGGCCTTAGCGCTGTATTCATCCCACATTCGGCTACCTGGGAACTGGAAAAATGCGAGATCGAGAGCGGGGGCGGTAAACTTTTGATCCTAAATAGCTTTCGAGAAATGCGTAGCCA
>JABDEK010000013.1:38559-69010 GCA_013287135.1 Acidobacteriota bacterium
TTCATGAGCGTGACATTTTTTTCTTTTCGATGACGCTGCCGAGGATTTGAATCGATGACTGCCACTAACACGCAGACGCGAGTTGCTGTGCTGGGCGCGGGCGCGGTGGGCTCGTATTTCGGCGGGATGCTGGCGCGCTCCGGCATACGTGTCACTTTAATCGGCCGAGCCGCGCATGTGGAAGCGATCCGCGCGAACAAACTCTTTCTCGATACGGTTTCGTTTCAAGAACGCGTTGCTGTGAACGCTTCCACGGAAACATCCGCGGTGCGCGATGCCGGCGTGATTTTGTTCTGCGTGAAAACCACCGATACGGAAGACGCCGCTCGGTCGCTCAAGCCATATCTTGCGCCGGATGCGGTGGTCGTCAGTTTGCAAAATGGTGTGGACAACATTCCACGGATTCGCGCTGCGTCGGGCATCGACGCGTTAGCTGCGGTGGTGTACATCTCAGCAGCGATGCCCGAGCCAGGTCATATAAAGCATTCTGGTGGCGGAAGCTTGGCGGTGGGCGAATTTCCCGACCGCGATGGCTCTTCCGCGTCGTCGCCGGCGTCGCGAGCTGATCGTGCGGAGCGCATTGCCGCTCTCTTCACTACAGCCAACGTACCGTGCCGCGTTTCGCCGGACATCGAGGCGGATCTCTGGTCTAAATTTGTGATGAATTGTGCGGGCAATGCGGTCACTGGGATCACCCAAATCAGTTACGCGCATTTGGCACACAGCGCGGTGACCCGTGACATTTTCAGCCAGGTGATCGCTGAGACGGTCGCGGTGGGGCGCGCGTCGGGAGTGAAATTGCCGGAGGTGGATTTTCTTTCGCAGGGTTTGCAATTCCTGCAGGGCGTGGGCCACGAGGCAACTTCTTCCACGGCGCAGGATCTGGCGCGCGGGAAGCGCACGGAGATTGATTCGCTCAATGGTTACGTCGTCCGTCGCGGCCAGGAACTTGGCATCGCCACGCCGACGAATCTTGTGTTGTTCGCATTGGTCAAACTTTTGGAAGAAAAGACCGAGGAGCAACGTCGCGCCTCCTCGCAGAAAGCTTCAACATAGAAGTTTGATTCATCCAAGAGCGCTCGGCTCATCCTATTGTTCGGTTTCTCCGTCAAAAAATCTCAAAGATACAAAGTTGTTTTATTGAATTGTTAGCGCTCGGTTGAAGAAAACTCCTCCTTTCATCGAATTGTTTCGCGTGCGCGCCAAAAAGTTCGATATAAAAAATCCGTTAATAGAACTTGTTGGCGCTGCGTTTAAGGCACTGGGTATTTTTCCGGCTTGCATTTTTGTTCTACTCGGGAGGGTTGTAGCGGAAGGGAATGTGTATGACGGCTTCCAGTTCGACGGGCTGGCCTTCGCGGGTCGCGGGGCGGAATTCCCAACGAGAAAGTGCTTCCATGGCGTTTTGATCCAGCTGGGGATCGATACTGCGCACTACTTGAATGCTGTCCAGGTGGCCGTCTTTGCGGATGATGGCGTAGAGAATCACTTCGCCATCGATATGCTGCTTGATGGCGAGCTGCGGATATTTTGGATCCACTTTGCGCACTGGTACAGGCGCAGCCAGTTTTCCTTTTGGACGCTGGTAGGCGGGCGCGTAATCGTCTAATTGCGCGAAATTCAGAATCCAGCTTCCGCTTGAACTTGTGAGATTGGGCATGTCCACGTGCAGTGTGAACACTTCCTTGCCCGAAAGAATTTTTTCCGGCGGCATCCCCGGATCGATTTTTCCTATGTCGATCGGTTCGTTGCGCGACGCATGGGGGGGTGCCGAGGTGTTCGTCATCGGTTTCAGAATTAGCGGCTTGGAGCGATTTCCTGCTGTTCCAAGTCTTGCGCTGTCGGAGTAACCATTTCCCCCGCTGACGCTTACGCCGGAGGGAAGTCCGTTGGCACTACCGCCTGAATTTTTTTCAGCGCCACCGGCGATTGCTGCTGATCCGCCTGCGCCTCCCTGGCCTTCCGCGCCGTTTGGAGAACCACCGGGAACGCCAGCGCGGGTACCTTCCGGAGAAATTGCGACGCGCGCTGAAAGATTTCCTTGCGGAACGTTGACTTCTGATGCGGGCGGAGCGGGCGTGGCAGAGATGGCTATCAGGCGATGCAAACTGTCATCTCCCGCGGAAGCGGTGGCGCCGATTACGGGAGCCGCGCCAGCTTCGGCGTGCACGTTGCGCTGGGCCGGCGCGGAGTTTGACATCGGATTCACAGGCAATTTTGGTTGCGCATTTTCCAGCGAAGAGGGCGCGATATTCAGCGGGCCAGCATTTCGTTCGGGCGCAACTAGGTTGGGCGCGGCGACGTCGCTCACGGCGCGATGTTGCACGCGAGGAGCGACCACCGAGGGCGCAATTTTAAGCTGTGGCTTGGGCTCGGGCGAACTGGCGGCCCACTCCGCGATGTTGGGCATTTGCGGCGCCATCTTCGGTGGCGCGGCGGGCGCTTCTGGTTGAACTAGAGTTTGGCGCGGGTGCGTGATTTTCACTGGCTGCGAAAGGATCGTTTGGCGCGGATAAAACGCGTCGGCGCCGTTCCGCGGTAAAGGCTTGGCAGGATCTCCTGTGGGGCTGGGCTTCGGCTGATTTCCTGGGAGCGAGATTGGCCGAAGATCCTGCGCCGGGACGTAAGTGAGTTCAATTTGGGGCAAGGTGAGAGTCGGCTGAGCGTGGGCCAAAAATCCCCATATGGGGAGCAGCAGAATCATCACGATGGCGACGTGCCAGAGAGAAGAAGCCGCGAACGCGCTTCCTGGCATCTTGTCTTCGATCCAATCGACGCGCAGCGGAGAATTTTTTGCAGGTGTGGCGTCTGGTAATGGGCGCGGGCCGAGGAAGAAAGCGTGAGCGCTGGTGCGAAACTCTTCCCACGGGGATTCCCAGCTCACTTCGAGGTCGAGGCGAAGTAAACGAGAGTGCACGGGCAAGGCATCGAGCGAGTCCCGGGACTCGGTTCGGGGAGGCGTTATGCGGGCGCGCTGGGTGGCCTGAGGTCCTGAAAACATGTGCGTGGCATTATACCCGATAGGATACGATGCGTTGAGATCGGAAGCGGCTGCATTTTTGAGGCTGGTTTTGCTGGAAGGCAAAATCGAATTCTTTGACGATTTGACCAAGTCGCCGGCGTTTGTTTTCTATAGCTTAGATTGAGTTCTAATTCCGCAATTTGGCGATTTAATTCCCGGATTTCCGAGACTGATTTCGACGCTTGGAAGGGACCGGAATGAAGGAGGGAGAAGTCCTAGACTGTTCGGCCGCGGATTCCGCAATCCTTTGCTACAGGCAACTTTTCTTTCGTTCTCCACGACTCACGCTGGCACTTTACGAGCGGCGTTGAGGCTTTGGCCGGCCATAATTCGAAAACTTGTTTCTTACTTGCCGGGAAACAGACGACGGCGTCCGCTGGATTGGAACGATGCAATTCCCGTCATTTTGATCGCTCCTATTTTCCTAGGATTCAGTTTCCTGGCGTACCCGACTTCGCTGAGATTTGTGCTGCTTGCAGTGGCTTTAATCGTCGTCAACTTTATTTTCCGGCACTCCTTGGAGGCGCCCACCAACGAAGGGCGCAAAACAATCGAGGAGCTGAGGAATTTTAAAGAGTTTCTTTCTCGGGCGGACGACGATCGATTGAATCGCGAGAACGATCCGGGACAGACACCGGCGATTCTGGAAAAGAACAGCTCTTACGCTGTGGCCCTTAGCGTTGATCGCGCATGGGGCGAAGAATTTACCGGGAATTTCTTGAAGCTTCTTCAGTTCAATGAGGCCTACAGCATGCCTGCGCGGAAGTCGCCACTTTCCGATCTGGATGCTGAAATCATTCAAATGAATATCGATCCGCGCAAGTAGGGGGGTCGCTCGAATTGCTACTTTATGCTGCTGCGGCCAGGCGGTAGAAGCTTAGGGCGGCGTCGCCTTGTTCGAGGAGGCGAGTGCGTTCCAGACGGTCGAGGCGCTCGGGCAAGTCGAGCTTGGAGCTGTGTTCGGCGATGACGAAGCCTTGAGGAGCCACCAAGTGCGAGGCGTCGAGATATTCGAGGACTTGCGCGCAGCCATCATCGTTGTAGGGCGGGTCCAGGAAAATAAAATCGGCGATGAGGTGGCGGGCGGCGAGTTTGTCCAGGCCGCGTTCGGCGTCGGCGGTGATTACTTCGACGCCAGTGGAAATTTCCAAAGATTCGAGATTCTGGCGGACCAGGTTGATGGAGCCGGGATCGCGGTCGATGAAGAAAACTTCGCGGGCACCTCGGCTGATGGCTTCGATTCCGATAGCGCCGGTGCCGGCGTAGAGATCGACGAAGAGAGACTCTTCGACCGATGGGCCGAGGATATTGAAGAGCGTTTCGCGGAGGCGGTCGCTGGTGGGACGGACTTTGAAAGAGCTTGGAGTTTTTAGGCGGCGGCTGCGATATTTTCCGGCGATGACGCGCATGAGAGTCCCAGGAAACCCTTCCGTAATTTACCTCATGTTCGGGGATGAATGAATCTTTCTAAGTGATCTGTTTGAAATCCGCAAAACTTTCTAGTGTCGACTTCAACAGGAAAGGAGCCGGCAGGATGCCGGCGCTGGGAAAGGCCGCTGAAATTCTTGCGGGGCTTAACCGACGGAGGCTAGCTGGTAGCGTTTTTGCCAGGCGGCGCTTAGCGATTCGAGGCGGGCTACTACTTCGGCGGTTTTAGCAGGATCTTCGGCGAGGGCGAAGGCTTCGCGGCGCGCCATTTCCAGGAGTTCGTGATCCCGCAAAGGCTGGGCGACGGAGAAGGCCGCGTCGCCGTGCTGGCGTGTGCCGAAGAATTCGCCGGGGCCGCGCAGTTTTAGATCGCGTTCGGCGATTTCAAATCCGTTGGAAGTGGCAACCATGGTTTCCAGACGCTGTTGCGCTTCGCCCGTGATTTTCTTGGGCGCGATCAGGATGCATTGAGACTTTTGCGTGCCGCGGCCGATGCGTCCGCGAAGCTGGTGGAGTTGAGCGAGGCCGAAGCGATCGGCATGTTCGATGATCATCATAGTGGCGTTAGGAACGTCGACGCCGACTTCAATTACGGTGGTGGCAACGAGGATTTGGATTTCGTTGCGGCGAAATTGCTCCATAACGGAATCTTTTTCGTCATTTTTCAGACGGCCGTGAAGCAAGCCAAGACGTAATTTCGGAAAAACGTTTTTTCGCCAGGCGCTCGAATTCGGCGGTGGCGGCTTTCAGTTCCTGCTTGGATTCTTCGATCACCGGGTACACGACGTAGGCTTGGCGGCCGCGCGCGATTTCGCGGCGCACAAATTCCCAGACACCGGGGAGTTGCGATTGATCGCTCCATCGAGTTTCGATAGGAGTACGGCCGGGCGGCATTTCGTCAATCACGGAGAGGTCGAGGTCGCCGTAGAGTGTGAGGGCTAGAGTGCGTGGGATGGGAGTAGCCGTCATCACCAGAACGTGCGGCGAGGCGCCCTTTTCGATCAGGCGTTTGCGTTGAAGAACGCCGAAGCGGTGTTGCTCGTCAACGATGACCATGCCGAGACGTTTGAAGATGACGGGATTTTCGAGCAGGGCGTGCGTGCCTACGACGAGTCGGGCTTCGCCTGATTCGGTGCTCGCGAGAGCAGCGTCCTTCGCTGATTTTTTTCTGCCGCTTACGACAAGTTCGACGCCGTAACCTGCGGGCTTAAAAATCCGGCGTGCGGAAAGATAATGCTGTGCGGCGAGAATTTCCGTGGGCGCCATGAGGGCAACCTGATAACCATTTTCGATGACTATGGTGGCTGCTTCGAGAGCGACAATAGTCTTGCCGCTGCCAACGTCGCCTTCGAGAAGGCGGTGCATGGGAAAAGGACGCTCAAGATCCGCGGCGATTTCGACGAGCACGCGTTTTTGCGCTGCGGTGGGCTTGAAGGGGAGGATGCGCTTCACGGCATCGCGGATTTTTTCCTCGCGAACGCGCATAGCGATGCCGCGTTGGGAGTGATCGCGCGAGCGACGAAGAGCGAGCGCGAGTTGATAGTAGAAAAACTCTTCGAAGATCAGGCGGGTTTGCGCGGGGCTGCGAAAACCGTTGAGCAGGTCAACATTTTCACCTTTCGGAGGGAAGTGGGCGAAGAGGATCGACTCGCGACGCGAGGGAAATTTGTAGCGTTCGCGAATTTGCGGCGGGAGCGGATCGGGAATATCACCTTCGAAATTGGTGAGGATTCCGTAAATAATTTTGCGAAACATACGCGAGCCGATTGCGCTGATGGCTTCGTAGATTGGGACGATGCGGCCAACCTCGGTGGAATCGGTGGCGGCGCCCTCGGTGGCGCTGACTGATTCAATTTGCGGATTTACCATTTCGACGCGAGCTGGACGGTAAGGGTCGACTTCCACTTTGCCGTGTAGGACAAAGCGCTGGCCTTCTTTCATGCGCCCTTCGAGATATGCGCCGTGGAAAAAGCGCGCGTGAAGAGTGCCGGAACCGTCGCGAAGAGTGGCGTGGAAGATTGCGGGACGCCCGCGTCCGAAGCGGACGGTGGCGCCTCCACCGGAAGTTACTTCAGCGAGAATGGTGTGAACCTGGCCGGGGATGATTTCGGCGATTTTGGTGAAACGGATGCGGTCTTCGTAACGGAAGGGCAGATAGCCGAGCAAATCGCCGGCGGTGAAGAGTCCGCGGTCTTCGAGAATGGCGGCGCGGTGGGGGCCGACGCCGCGAAGAAATTTGACGGGAGTTGTCAGGGAGATGCTCATGCGTTCAGAATATTTGCGGGCTGCGGTTTCATTCGCGTACCCGGACTGGCAGGACTTTTATACCACCGTTGACGCGGTAGATTCTCCTCGCTAGGTTCCCGGCGCAGATTACAACTCTCAGGTGTCAAATGAACAATATGGTGCTTGAACTCTTCGAGTTCCATCTGATGTGGCCTGATTTTCGGGTTCGGTAAGTCTGGTGCGTCTCAGATGCCTCCGGAATCATCGCGCGGGCGAAAACGACAATATTAGTCAGGAATCCTTGGCTCATCTAAACCGTCGGCTAGACAACCTTCGGCAAATGATTACAGCCCATGTTCTAGCTTTTTGGCTTGGCCTTTTTCACCCAAATTCAGGGCGCAGACTGGACTCCGGAAAACAATCGTCCCGTCGGTTTGATGGTGTTGGAGAATTTCAGTGTGGATTTCAGCTTTGCCGCCGTTATTTCTCTGGTGTTCTTGATAGTTCACTCGGTTCAATAGTTCGTCTCCAACCGAATACGTAAAACTTCCTTGCGGTTGAACTCTGAAGGTTAACAATTAGTTGTCTTGCATCTCTGGCCCGAACTCCAATGCTGTTGATACGCGCGGGGGCCTTGTTGCAAGGTTGTGACGTTGCTCAGCGCCCGATTAGTTCGAAGACACCGGAAACTGCCGGCCGTTTCGATCTGTCATTTTGCGACTCGGCTGGGGTTACTCTATATTTGCGTCGCTCGCGTTGGAGCGAACAAGCGCAACATCAATGCAAGGTAAATTTCTTGGGATTACGGTCCGACGATGGGTGGAGTACACGGCTGCGATTTTGATTGGGAATGCGATTTACTATTTTTCTTTGGCGCCGCACCTGCCGCAGGCTTTGAGGCATCGGGAATTTCTGTTGGACTGGGGTAGCGCGGTGGATTTTGTGGTGTGCCTGGCGGTCTATGGGCTGATCCGTTTGGGGTCGAACTTATGAGTTTTGGCGCATGCCGTGCAATTCAATTTATGGCTGGCTTTTGCACGGCAGCTCGAGCGATTGGATACCCGAACTTCGAAAGACTAAACGTATCCGCTACAACATCTTACATACCCCGTGCATCACAGCTAGAGGACAGGCTTTGGGGCATATGTCCGATAGTGGGAAATCTACATCGAGTGGTGCTCACCAACGGTCACCAGAACCGTCAATATACTCGAATCTTGTAGAAAGGTCCGGAGACCGCGGGGTTCATGGCGAGGACGGCCGGCAGTCAAAGCCACCCGAAGCGGAAACCCAACCGGCGGTAAACACCATGGGGATGAGCGTCGCGTTTGAAGGAGATGCGCGCGCCGCAGCGGCGGTGAAGCTTGCGGAGGAGCAGGCGCTGGTGCGCAGCGCACAGGCGGGAGACCGTCTAGCGTTTGAGGAATTGGTGCGTCGGTACGACCGCGACGTACTGCGTCTGGCGCTGAACTTGGTGCATCGTCCCGAAGATGCGCGGGACATTTACCAGGAGAGTTTTTTGCGGGTTTACCGGAACTTGCATCGTTTCCGGTTTGAGTGCAGCTTTTATACCTGGTTGTATCGCATTGTAACGAATGTGGGGCTAGACCATTTGCGGCGCCGCACGAGCCGTCGAGAGGATCAAGCGCCGGTGCCGGAAGAAGCGGAAGGCGGGACGCGAGATTTTTTTGACCGGCAGCCGGAATTGAGGCCGGGGGCGAATCCGGAGAAAAATTTGTTGGGACAAGAGCTGGGTGCGCACATTGCGACAGCGTTGGACCGGCTCTCTCCACGCGAGCGAATGGTTTTCGAGATGAAACACTATCAAGGATTGAAATTGCGGGCGATTGGCGAGATGTTGGGAACCTCGGAAGAGACGGTAAAGAATTCGTTGTTTCGCGCGACGCGGAAGCTGCGGGCGAGTTTGGATGGGATGAGGTAGGATCGGCAAGTTCTGGTTCCGATTCGACGAGTTCGAAGTTTGAAATGTTTCTATAAGTGAGGACGAAAAGGAATGCAGCAGGAGCAGCGCGACAAAATGGCGGCTGAGATTTGTAACGGGTTCGAAGAGAAGTGGACCCTATTTGCCGCGGGCGAACTCGATGCATCGGAGGTCGCCGAAATGAAAAGCCATCTGGTTGAGTGCGAACGGTGTAATGAGACACTGGCTCAGGAAAATGCGCTGGTGGCATTGCTGTCAAGCAATCGCACCGAGCCGGATGCGGCTCTGCTGGCGGGATGCCGCGCGAGTTTGGAAGATGCGTTGGATAGGGAAGAAGAGCATGGCTGGGTGAGGCGCACGGTTGGTGCGTTACTGCCGACGAGTTGGATTTCTCCGGCGCCGGCGTGGAGCGCAGCATTGCTTTTGCTGATTGGTTTCTCGGTGGGTATGTTGGGGCCGAGACTTTTGCAACATCGGGCGGGCACGAATGTTGCTCAAACGGGCGCGATCACGAAGAGCGGCGGCGGGGGTGGAACGACTTCGGATGATCCCGATTCTTTGACTAAGTTAGACTTTCACACCGCGAAAGTGGCTGGGATGAGCGTGCTGCCGTCCGGCGATAACGAGCCCCCGCAAGTGGAAGTGCACTTGAACGCACAACAGCCTTTCACCGTGCAGGGAACCGTGAACAATGATGATGTGAAGAATTTTTTGATGTTCGTGCTGCACAACAACCAACGCTTTGATGCGGACGTTCGCATGAACGCAGTGGAGCTGTTACGCCCGCGCAACAAAGATGCAGATGTTCGCTCGGCACTTTGCCAGACGGTGCACACGGACCGCAATGCGGCGGTGCGACTGAAGGCGCTAGAAGCGCTGGACGGCGCAGAGCCGCAAGACATCATTCAACAGACTTTGCTCGATGCGCTGGTGGACGATCAGAATCCCGGCGTGCGCGTGGAAGCAATCAACGCGTTGCGCGCGATGGCAGCGAAGGGACAAGTGGAATCGGACGATCACTTGCTCTCCGTGTTGCGAGAGCGCATGCACAAAGATCCCAGCACATACATTCGCCTGCAGAGCGCGGCGGCGATTCAAGATCTAGGCCCGCGGCAAAAGTTCTAAAATGGCGCGAGCGATGCTTGCTTCCAGGCCCTTGCGCGCCGTCGGGAAATACTTTAGCGAATTCTCCGGTTTAACGCTCACCTGCAAGATTACCTTTCTCGCGTTGTTCGCTCTCTCCACGCTGGCTAGTTCTGCTTTGGCGGATCCGCAGAATGGTCCCCGTACTCCCAGCACACGGCTGAAATCCGATTTGAGAGGCTCGATTACAACGCGCGACGGGCTACGACTCCACCTTGCGCTGGATCTGGGCAACATCGTAGTGCACACACAAAATTCAGGAAAGATTGATTATACCGTTCATCTGGAGACGGATGCTTCGCAGAAAGATGCGAAAGAACTGTTGAAGAATTTTTCGGTGAGCGCGCGCGAGACGGGAGATGGAGTTTATCTGCGAGGGCAAACGTCGCGATTGTCGAGCGGTCGGCTGTGGGTAACCGTGACGGTGAACGTGCCGAAAAATTACAGCCTGGATCTATCAACGGGCGGCGGAAACATCGATAGCGATGACATTGATGGGCCAGAGAGGGTGCTAACGTCCGGCGGCAACATCATGGCAGGAAATGTTGACGGTGAAGCGCGGCTGGTGACCGGCGGCGGGCACATCACGGTTAACAATGTAAACGGAGGGTTGTTCGCCAATACCGGCGGCGGGCATATTACGACTGGCGCGGTTTCTGGCGGCGCGACGCTGCATACGAGCGGCGGCCATATTCGCATGGCGTCCGTGGAAGGCGTGGCGAAATTGCAGACCGCGGGCGGAAACGTGACGGTGGAACATTCTGGAAGCGCGCTGAATGCAGAGACTACGGGCGGACAGATTGAGGTAGGGGAATCCACCGGGTTGGTGCGGGCGAAGACAGGCGGAGGCGGTATTCGCGTGGTGCGTGTTTCGGGGCCAACCGATCTTCAAACGGTGGGAGGCAGTATTTATCTGACGCAAGTGGATAGCCCGGTGAAGGCGTCCACCGGAGCGGGAGCTATCACGGCATGGTTTGTGGCCCCGGTGAAATCGCCGAGCCAGTGCGAGTTGCAATCGAATGACGGCGACATTGTCGTGTATCTTCCGCGGCAACTACCGGTGACCATCGATGCGCAGGTTCAATCGGGCGATGAGCATCGCGTGATTGTCGATCCGGCGTTCCAACTGAAGATGAGCGAGGACGGCTCGTCCGACAGCGGTGGGCATATGGTTCGCGCGGAAGGTCCTTTGAATGGCGGAGGCGAAGTGCTGCATTTGCGCACGGTAGCGGGAAACATACGCCTGGTAGCCAGTGACGCGAACAAACAAGTTCAGCTATACAAACAACAAATGGAACAAATGCAGGAGAAAATACGTTTGCAGTTACAGCAACTCGAGCGAGCGCAAGCGCACGAGAATGCGCCATAGACGGAGCAACAAAGCGTCGTGGCGCGGCATTGCCCAGATCGTGCAGGCGAAAAGATTCCCGGCCGAAAGAGGGCCGAACGTCCACAGACCAGAGAAGCAGTAGATTCAAGGGGGCGTACTGTGCAAACGACGATGCGAAGCGGGCAATGCCAGTCCCATTTCCAATGGCCGGTGAAAGCTGCAGCGAGCTTTCTTTTGTTGCTGGCCGCAATCCTCTTGTTCTCACCCAACTCTTCTGCCGGTGAAATTGACAAGCTCTTCAAACAAACCTATCCGCTGCCGCCGGGCGGAAGCTTCCTGCTAGACAATGTAAATGGATCCGTGCAGGTGGATGGTTGGGAACGCGACGAGGTGGAAGTGACAGCGGTAAAAAGTTCGCAGAGCGATCAGCACGACTTGGAGCTGGTGAAAATTGAAGTGGACAGTACGCCGGGCAAGATTGCGGTGCACACGCGCTATCCGAAAGGGGAAGGCGCGGAAGTAGCAGTGGAATATCACGTACACGTGCCGTATCGAATCCTGCTGGGAAGCGTGGAAACGGTGAACGGAAGCGTAATCGTTCGCGGTGTAGATGGCTCGGGAGCGCTGCGTTCCGTGAACGGAAATGTGGAAGTGACTAACAGCACAGGCCGGTTCAGCGAAAAGACTACCAATGGGAATGTTCGGTTGGAGCTTCGCCAACTCTCCGACGGCGGTCCCATGAATCTAGAAACCGTGAACGGCTCGGTTGTTCTGGGATTGCCTACGTCAGCCCACGCAGATGTGAAGGTGCTGAGCATGAACGGTGACGTGACTTCGGATTTGCCGGTGACTTCGACTGCTGGATCGCCGGGGGCCCGCGCCTATCAAGCAAAATTAGGAGTGGGAGGCGGCCAGATTTCAGTCCGCACGATTAACGGCGGCATACGCCTGTTCCTGCAAAGGCCAGGTGTCTGAAGGGGCGTACTAACTAAAGCGAGGACAACTACATGAAGAAGTTCCCGTATCCGTTTGCAAGTTTCGGGATCATGTTGCTGATGGTTGGTAGCATACCCGGAACGCTAAGCGCGCAATCCTCAACTCAAAGCCCAATCCCAGCCGGTCCAACCGCCGTGCCAACCCCTTCCGAGCCGGCAACTGCTTGCCCAGATTTAAAAGATACCCTGGAACAATTGAAGGACTCCGCGCGTATTAATGAACAGGAACTGCAGGAAGAGCTTGCCGACCTGCAAGAGAAGATCGCGAAGGAGGTCGAGATGAACGCGCCGCAAATCGCCAAGTTACAAGGTCTCTCGGCCCGCATGGCGGGGAATCGGGGCGAGTGGGGAGCTAGTGCGCAGGAGCTCGCGTCGCGCGCCGCGGATTTCGCGGCACAAGCGCAGGAGAAAGCAGCCGACGTGTGGGAGCAGGAGCCGAGGGTTTTTACCCGTACAACGGACGAAGGCAGCGGCTGGCTGGGAGTGGAAATTGGCGAAATGAATGCTGAGAGGGCCAAGGACTTGAAGCTTGCGGAAGTCCGCGGCGTGGAAGTGGTGGATGTCGAGCCAGATAGTCCAGCGGCCAAATCCGGTTTGAAACAACAGGATGTGATTACGCGCTACGACGGACAAGCGGTGGAAGGCACCGTTCAATTCCGGCGGCTAGTTCGCGAAACGCCAGCGGGACGAAATATCTCGCTAACAATTTCGCGCAATGGCGGCACACAAGAAATTTCGGTAGAACTGGGCGATCGCGGCGCATTTTACGAAAAGAAGATGAAAGGCAAAATGCGCGATTTCGGAAACGCCTACGTCCTTAGCGATCCAAACTTTGATTTCCACATGGACGCACCGATGGTGTTGGGTGACATGGATTACCGCGCGCCTTCGCTGGGAATCAGCGCGGAAGATCTTTCGGGTCAACTAGGAGATTATTTCGGCGCACCGAACGGGGCAGGCATCCTGGTTCGAGAAGTTCGCTCAGGCACCGCCGCGGAGAGAGCCGGCCTCAAGGCGGGGGACGTGATCGTCAAGGTAAACGGCAAGCCGGTGGGTTCGCTCAGCGAGCTGCGCCAGCAACTGCGCGACAAGAGTGACGAGAAAACGGTGAGCCTGGGAATTCTTCGCAAAGGTTCGGAGATGAGCGTTGCAGTGACCATCGAAAAACCGAAGCCTAGTGAATCGACGCATATGGTCCGCCGCGCGCAGCTTTAGCGGTACACTAAACATCCACTTGTAACTCCCACCCCAAGGCCCGGGCGCGCTCCCGGGCCTTTCGTTTTTTTATTCGCAGAGATCGAGTAGCGGCGCCCGAATCGCGAGTGGCAAAAGCGGATGGATTCTATTCGCGGACTATTTCGGCGTTAGCAGCGGGAGCGACCAGGCGCATCAGCTTGGGGCCGTCGAAAAATGCGTCAATTTCATTGTCTTCCGTCTTGACGCGTAATTCTTCGAGTTGCGCACTACCCACAGGCTGCTTGCCGAGCGATTCGACGGTGATGCTTCCAGGCGTGTTTTCCTGCGGGACGAGAACTGAAAAAGTTTGCACGCCTTTTTTATCCCAATCGTAAATGCGGCCGAGAATGGCGTATTGATGGTAGAGGTTGTTATCGAGAATGACCACGAGAGGCGAGTTGAAAGTGAACTGCTGGTTGTAAGGGCGAGCGCCTTCGAGGCGCAGCTCGATATCGGCTTTCGGGCCATTGAACGCAATTACGGCCGAGGCTTTTTTCGGGGCGTCCGTGGACCATTGGTAATGGATGGGTGTGCCGTCCGGCATTAATTCCAGCGTGCCGTTTACGTGTGAGTTTCCCTGCGGACTTTGAATTTCCGCTGTGCCCTTAGCCATCCAGTTACTGCCGCTCGGGCTGATTTCAAATTCTTCCTTGCCCACTTGCTGACCATTAACCAGGATGCGCAGTTTCCCTTTGTCGGCCACGATCAGAGAGGCAGCGGGCCGAGAGGGAGTGCTCATTAAACTTGAGCGTCCTGCACGGGAGGGAGCTGTGGAAGGGATGATGACGGCAGCGAACAGCACCGGAGGAATGAAAAATGCCACGCGGGGCACGGACCAGGAGCGCGGAGACATCAATTTTGGATTCATGCAGTCACCTTGGGAAAGATTCCCAGCCCAAGAATCTGTTCGACCACGCGTAAGGGCTCGGTGTTGGCTTCGACTTTAAAGTCAGCGAGTTCGTAAGAGGGCAAGCGCTCGTCGTAGAGCTTGCGGAAACTAGCTTCATCGCGAAAGAGCGGACGGTCGGTGATGCGGGCGGCGCGTTTCAAGAGATCTGCGACGGGACAATGCAACCAGATGAGCGCGATGTCGGTCCGACGCAAAAGCGCGACATTCTGCTGTTGCGCGGTGGTTCCGCCGCCCAGGGAAACGATGCGGGACTTTTGTTGTTCGGCCGACTCGCCAAGAATGCGCGCGAGTTGTTCATGCTCGATACGACGGAATTCCGGTTCGCCCAGCTTGGCAAAAATATTAGGAATGGATTGGCCAGTATGTTCGATGATGCGCTGGTCGAGGTCCACATGCTGCCAGCCAACTTGACGCGCCAGCAGCCGCGCGACGGTGGATTTGCCGCTGCCCATGAATCCGGTTAGGCAAACGAGTCTGCGCACACGTATTTCAGCGATCATGATGCTGGATACCGGTAATGGGTTTAAGAAATTGCGGAATGGCGCAATCAATCACGTTTAAGGATATTGATTGTACCATCGAAGGAGGTCAGTTCAACTTTAGCGCGGCCGGCGTTAAAGGTGCCGAACAAGCTGTTGCCGAACCTGCTGTAGAAATGTTGCTGATGGCTCTTGGGCGTCAAGCTGGCTTCGTTGATCACTTTTCCCTTCAGCGAAGTGGCGCTCAAGTCGAAGGAATCCGCCGGCGAAAAGCGGACTTCAATCACGCCACTGTAATTCTTCAGGCGATAAATACCGTTGGGTAGAAATTCACCGGAGAAAAGAATGTTGCCGGTGGAAGTTTGGGCGTGCACGTGATAGCTGTGGATGTCGGTGAGACGAAGATTACCGCTGATGGAAGAAATTTCGAGTTTTCCGGCGCAACGCGTGCACTGGAAAGAGCCGCCGACGGTTTTGATGGTTACGTAGCCGGCGGAATCTTCCAGATCAACGGCTGCTGCCACGGTCTCGACGTTCATGTCGCCCAGCACGTTGGCAACGTTCACTTCTCCGGAATCGTTGTGAATCTGGAGCTCGGCGTCTTCCGGAACGTTAATCTGGTAGTCGGCGCGCATATCGTCGGGCGCGACATTGTCAGACGCGGCATGGGTGGAAACGTCCACGCGATTGCCCATTTGTTCGGCGTCAACTTCCACGTTGTCGCTCGCGCGATTCGAGATCACCATCACTTCAGCCTTGGTCCAGGCTTTCACGGTGATCAAGCCATTCGGATTGTGAATGGTTACGACGGGATGGGCTTCGACTTTGAAATGTTGTTCCTGGCGGCGAGGCGGTTGCGGGTCGGCCGAAAGCATACTGCAAAACAAAAGGCTCGGTACAATTACTGCCATCGGCTTCCAACTTGCGGTCCAAATGAACTGCTTACGAACGAAGTGAGTGGTACTCATCGGTTGTTTTCTCCGCGTTCCGTCATCTGCGCTAGCAGATCCGCCTTCTGCTGATAGGCTTCGTAGAGATAATCCCGCGCCACTTCATTCTGGGGTTCTTCTTGCACACTTTTTTCACATAAAGCGATGTAGTTGTCAACAATTGCTAAGTTTTTGTTGAGGGAAGCGGTGACTGCAGGGTTCGCGTTATTGAAAGAAGCGAAGGAATCTTGCTCGGCGGTTAGCTGGGCACGCAACGGGAGGGTGGAATCCTCAGAGGCTGCTAGCCAGCGCGCTTCGTTGGCCTGTTTATTAATGGGACGGCTTAGGGCAAAGGCACCTGCGATAAGTAGGGTTAAATAAGCGCCAGCAAGGGCAGGGCGCGGCAGAGCGGCGAGCCAACCCCCGAACCAAGTAGTTTTGGCTGCATCAGCACGACGATTTTCGTGAATGAGGCCTTCCTGCTCAAGATGAGATTGGAGAGAAGCCCAGATACGGGGCGGGACTTCGATTTCTTCAGCGCGCCAGCTTGATGCTTCTGTGCAAATGGCCTTTAGATCTTCGATAAGACTGCGGCAATGGCGACAGTTGCGGAGATGAGCTTGGGCGTCGGATGGAGGGTTACCGCCCATCCAAGAATCGAGGCGGTCCGTGAATTCTTTACAAGGGATCGTGGCCATTTCTTTTAATCCTCGCTGCCGGACTCGGCACTGGCAGCCTTCCGATCTTCGCGGGCCTTGTCGCGCATGGCTTCGTGAAGGAGCTCGCGGAGCCGCATACGCGCTTTGTGCAACTGTGATTTAGAATTACCGATGGAACATTGCATGATTTCAGCAATCTCGTTGTGTTCGTAACCTTGAACATCATGAAGCACGAAGACCGCCTTATATCCCGGAGGCAATTGCTCCACGGCGCGCTGCAGGTTCACGCGATCAATCGAGCCGCTAAGCCGTAAGTCCGGAGTGCCAAAGTCTCTACGAGGGCCGCCGGATTCTTCATCCGGCTCGGTCATTTCGTCGAGCGAAGTTTCCGTTCCGGACTTCTTACGCAACTTCATCAGCACGACATTAACGGCCAGCCGATGCAGCCATGTGGAAAAAGCAGATTCGCCGCGGAAAGTAGCGATTTTCCGGAAGAGCTGGAGGAAGGCTTCCTGAGTTAAATCCTCCGCCTCGGCCGTATTTCCTACCATCCGAAGACACAGCGAATACACACGGCGATTGTGCAGTCGGTATAAACGCTCGAATGCCGGCGCATTGCCCTGCTGGGCCAGCCGGATAGCCTCCGCCTCCGGCAACTCGTCCGTATCAGTTCGTCTCGTTCGGGCCACGCTACCCGTCGGGACGCATCCCTAGCTGCGATGCGTCGGTCGCCTTAGAAGTTGTACTTGCGGTTCTTAACGCGCAACAAATTCCCGTCGCTGACAATTTACGACAGTCAGAGGAGGCTGCAATCCCAGTATTGGTGTAGCGAGTCTATGGTACTTGGGTATTTTCGTTGGAATTCCTTCCAGCGTCTAGTGTTGTTCATGTTTAGACGAGCGCGGAATCCATCCGGGGCATGAGCTGTAGGTGCTGCGGGAACGCTCAGAGAGGAAATGAAAAAGCGAAAGCACCTCTAGGCCGAAGCACGGACGATGCGAGAGCGCGCCTTCAACCTCTGCCGAATGCCCTTGGCCACTGGTACAGAACCCATCTCGATGGCAAAGGTTGCGAGCTGCTCGGACGGAAGGGCGCGAAGAAAGGATTTCAGTATTATTTCGGATTCGCACAGACAGGTGTTGAAGTCATAGTGCAGACAGTCGAGGCTCTTCCAACTATCGGCTGGTTGGATGGAAAGGCCCTGGCCGAGGTCTTCGGCGGTCTCGTCGAACTCGCAAACGACATGTTCGACCGTATCGGTTAGGATGCGGAGCTTCTGGAAGAAGCGCGAGCGGTTGGCAAACAGGACGTGGTGGAGAAGCTCGTTCCAGTGGGCGGCGTTCTGAGCGGTTTCACCGCGGAAGAACTCAGTTTTGAGAGGCTCGACCAGAGGAAGATTGGCCAAGTGACGACCGCGAGCGGAAAGAGCGTCGCAAGAAGCAATAAGCGCGTCAGCGACACGCACGAGAAGATCGGCTGACACGAAAACTTGTTGTCGGGCGCAGACAAGTTCGCCGCGTGCGCGCAGGGATAACGCTCCGTCCAGCGCCACGCTCATCATGGCGAAGGAAGATTCCCATTGCCGCACGGTAGTTTCGTACACGTGGCCCTTCTCGCGCGGCAGCGCAGCTATCCAGTCTTCGGTGACACTGTGACGCGCAACGGCAGGCGTCCGCCTCCGTGTTCCGAGCACGCGCCCTCCCCAAGTAGCGGGGCGGATTATACCACTGGTTTTGGCCAGAGGCGTTTTCTTGACGCTCGTGGAAAGCAATCGATATACTGCGCGCGACCCATCAAAAAACTCGAAGTTCCCGGCAAGCCCGCTCGCCGAAAGGATTGCGATCCATTGGAATTTGAACCAGTCGATCAGTTTCAGCAGCGCCGCAAGAAGTTGAGCGATATCGAAGCTTTGGGATATGCGGCCTATCCGCGGAAGTTTGCTTGGTCGCACACGGCGCGGCAAATTGGCGAGCTGTTTGCGAACCGCACGGCGGAGGAGCTAAAAGCCGAGCCTGTGAATGTGCAGGTGGCGGGGCGCATTATCGCGCTGCGTCCGCACGGGAAGGCGGCGTTTGCGCATATTGTTGGCGATGGAGCGCGGCTGCAGATTTACGTGCGATTGGATGCGGTGGGCGAGGAGGCTTACAAACTTTTCCAGCTTCTGGACCTCGGCGACATTATTGGAGTGTCCGGGCACCTTTTCCGCACAAAAACAAATGAATTGACAGTGTGGGTTGAGAAGATTGAGTTGTTGAGCAAAGCGTTGTTGCCGCTGCCGGAAAAATGGCATGGACTTGCAGATAGGGAGCAGCGTTTCCGGCGGCGATATGTGGATTTGATTGTGAACGAGCGCACGCGCGAAACCTTTCTGCGGCGGGCGCAGATTATCCGCGAGATACGGCAGTTTTTTGAGGCGCGAGGCTATATGGAAGTGGAGACGCCGATGATGCACCCGATTCTGGGAGGCGCAACGGCGCGGCCTTTTGTGACTCATCACAACACGTTCAAGATGGATTTGTATCTTCGCATCGCGCCGGAACTTTATCTGAAGCGGCTGGTGGTGGGCGGGCTGGATCGCGTGTTTGAGATTAATCGGAACTTTAGGAATGAAGGTGTGGATGCGATCCATGAGCGGGAATTCACCATGCTCGAGTTTTACCAGGCTTATAGCGACTATCTGGAGCTGATGGACCTTACCGAGGAATTGTTTCGAGGGCTTGCGGAGAAAATCTGCGGGAGCATGAGGTTTAAGTTCGGAGAGAACGACATTGATTTTGCGCGCTTTGAGCGTCTAACGATGCGAGAAGCGATTCGCAAGTATTGGCCGAGTGCGGCTGGGACAGTTCCATCCGCGGACGAACTAGCTGCGGCGGGCGGGCCGCGCGCACTTGCGGAACGGTACAACATATTTGCGAATTCGAACGGCTTGCCGCCGATTGCTAAGGTGAAAGAGCTGTCTGACGGAGAGTTCATTGGAGAGCTTTTCGAGACAGTTGCCGAGCCACATCTGGTGCAGCCGACATTTATTTACGATTTTCCCACGGCTATCTCGCCGCTTTCGAAACAGAAGGCGGACGATCCCTCGTTGACCGAGCGGTTCGAACTTTTCATCGCGGGGATGGAGCTGGCGAATGGTTTTTCGGAGTTGAACGATCCCTTCGAACAGGAGAAGCGTTTCCGCGAACAGGTGGAGAAGGGAGGTCTGGAGTTACCGAAGGAAGTGGATACTGACTACATTCGAGCGCTCTCGCATGGGCTGCCGCCGACCGCGGGTGAGGGCGTGGGAATTGACCGTCTCGTGATGCTGCTGACGGATTCGCACACGATTCGCGACGTGGTTTTGTTCCCGCTATTACGAGCGGAAGGCGGCGAGGCCGAAGAGCCGCCAGCCGCTGAAAAGAGCGGTGATGCGAAATGACGTTTGAATGGCTGGTAGCGCTCCGGTATTTGCGTTCGCCAAACCGGCCTGCCTTGCTGCGAATTGTGACGCTACTTGCGGTGATTGGAGTAGCGGCGGGCGTCACAACGCTGGTCATCGCGCTTTCGATGAACACGGGTTTCCGCCAGGCAATTCGTGACAGGTTGCTAAGTGTCACCGCGCATGTGAACTTGAAGCCGATCGGCTCCCAAGGGATTCGCGATTACCGACGATTGATGGAGCACCTGGCCGGAACGCCCGGTGTGCGTTCGATGGAGCCTGCGATTTACGATACGGTCCTGCTGTCTTCGGGTCCGCACGCTCACGGCATTGTGCTGAAAGGCGTGGACCCGGAGCTTGAGCGGCGCGCGAGCGAGGCGCTGCACAACATCGTGGCGGGGTCGCCTGACTTCGCCCCCGATGCGGACGGAATCCCGGCGCTATTAGTGGGACGCATCCTGGCGGATGACATGAGGCTTTCCGCTGGGGATTATGTGACGTTGACTAGCCCGCAGGGAGACTTGACGCCTTTTGGAATGCTTCCGCGTTCAAGACGGTTTCGCATCGCAGGAATATTTGACTCAGGTTTCTACGATTACGATGCGAATTGGGGATTCGTAAACTTGCAATCGGCGCAGGGTCTTGCGGGAATTGGCGATGTGGTGAGCCTGCTTGAAGTGCGCGTAACAAATATGGATGACGCGCCCGCTATCGCCGATACACTTTTGCGCCGAGCAGGAGATGGATTTACTGCGAGCACATGGATGGACGAGAACCGAGCCCTGTTCCGAGCGCTGAGCCTGGAAAAACTGGTCACCGCGTTGTTCATCGGGCTGATCACATTTGTGGCGGGATTGAATATTCTTGTGGTTCTTACCATGACGGTAACGGATCGGGCGCGGGATATCGCTGTCCTGATGGCGATGGGGGCGCGAAGTGCGCAGATTCGGAAGATTTTCATCGTGCAAGGGATCGTGGTGAGCATTACCGGCACGGCGGTGGGACTGTTGCTCGGTTACGTATTGGCGTGGGTCGCCGATAAGTGGCGATTGATCCCGCTGAACCCGGAAGTCTATGCAATTCCATACGTCCCATTCCACGCGAACGCGCTGGACTCGGTGTGGATTGCCGCCGCCGCATTCGCCATCAGCATCGCGGCAACAATTGTTCCTGCGCGTGCCGCTGCGAAGATCTTGCCTGTGCAAATTCTTCGCTTCGAATAATTCCCAGAAACTTGTTCTTCTTCAGACGTGTTAGAATCGAAAAAGAGGCGAAGTATCGGCAGAGGATAAACGAGACCCAAAAAGAGACGAAAGGCCGGACGTGGTAACGGTACGGGCAAAAAGTGAAATTCATTAGAATCAGAGCTATCCGCTGCGGGGCAGTGGTTGGCTAGCAGGCTGTAAAGGAAGGACATACAGAACTGCGGGTTCGGCATCCTAATTGAGATAGCTTATTGCGACGATATGCAGACCCAGTCGAATTCGATTGCCGCAGTCTTTGAAGAACGGGCCAGAGAAAGCATGGCTACGTCTGAGACACTCCTGCGCTGTGACAATCTACGGAAATCTTTTCGCTCAGGTGCGCAAGAAATCGTTCCAATCGATGGGTTGGATTTTTCAATACTCCGCGGAGAGATGGTTTCGATTGTGGGGCCGTCAGGAACGGGCAAAAGCACTTTGCTGCACATCCTCGCTGCGCTGGACACTCCGACGAGCGGTACAGTATACTTCGGCGGGAATTCGCTCCGGTCTTTTTCCGAGGCGGAACTGGCGGAGTATCGCAACCGCGCCGTTGGGCTAGTCTGGCAGCGTCATCACCTGCTGCCGGATTTTACGGCTGCGGAAAATGTAGCGATGCCTTTGCTGGTTCGCGGCGTGGCGTTGGAGCAGGCGCTCCAAACGGCCGGCGGATGGCTCTCAGAGGTGGGGTTGGCCAGTCGAACCGAACAGCGTGCCGGTGAACTTTCCGGAGGCGAGCAGCAGCGCGTGGCAATTGCGCGCGCGCTGGTGAACGGCCCCGCTTTGCTACTTGCCGATGAACCTACCGGAGATTTGGACGAACGCAGCGCCGAAAATGTTTTTGAGCTAATGCAGCGTCTTCATGCTTCTTACCATCTAACCTCTGTATTGGCCACTCACAACTTGTCGCTGGCAAGGCGAACCGGCCGCGTTCTGCTAATGGAACGAGGCAAGCTGACACCGGCCACAAACGTGCACGCAGATTCCGCAGGTGCTGCATCAGTTCCAACGGGACCCGACCAAAACCTTGGGAGAGTGCAGGTGACTCGTGTTTGAACGCTATACAGAAAAAGCTCGGCGCGTAATCTTTTTTGCGCGCTACGAGGCGAGCCAGTACGGAAGCCCCTACATCGAGACTGAGCACTTGCTGTTAGGACTTCTCCGCGAGGACAAGGCGCTGGCAAACCGGTTTTTGCGTTCGCACGGCTCCATTGAATCGATTCGAAAGGAAATCGAAGCGCGCATCACCGTGCGCGAACGTATTTCCACATCGGTGGAAGTGCCTCTGAGCCAGGAGTGCAAACGCATCCTGAACTTTGCGGCGGAAGAAGCAGAAAGATTGGGCCACAAGCATGTGGGCACCGAGCATCTGCTCTTAGGAGTCTTGCGCGAAGAGAAGTCCTTTGGCGCGGAGATTTTGCAGGAGCGTGGATTGCGTCTTTCAGCTGTGCGCGAGGAGTTGACGCGCAGCGCAGGAGAGAAAGTGCCAGTCAACCGTCCGAAAGAGGCTTCACTGCTAGCCGAGTTCAGCCGCGACTTGACGCAGGCGGCGATGGAAGGGCAGCTGGATCCATTGGTGGGCCGCGACCGAGAGTTGGAACGCGCCATTCAGATCCTATGCCGGCGCACGAAGAACAACCCTGTCTTGATTGGGGAACCAGGCGTAGGGAAAACCGCGATCGTCGAAGGACTGGCGCAAAGAATTTCCGATGGAGACGTTCCGCCATTTCTGGCGGATAAGCGCATTCTTTCACTCGATCTTTCCCTGATCGTTGCTGGAACAAAATATCGCGGGCAGTTCGAAGAGCGGCTGAAGACCATCATGAAGGAATTGATGGAAAGCCAGAACGCGATCGTGTTCATCGATGAGTTGCACACGCTGGTGGGCGCAGGGTCGGCGGAAGGTTCGCTCGATGCAGCCAACATTTTGAAGCCGGCGTTGAGCCGCGGCGAAATTCAGTGCATTGGCGCCACGACCCCGGCAGAGTATCGCAAGTCGGTAGAGAAGGATCGTTCGCTCGAGCGGCGCTTTCAGTCAGTAAAGGTTTCCGCGCCGAATGAAGAAGAAGCGATTCGCGTGCTGCAAGGCGTTCGCGACCGCTACGAAAAGTTCCATGCCGTCAGCTATACGGACGAGGCTATTCGATACGCGGTGTACCTATCGAACCGGTATATCCCCGACCGTTTCCTGCCGGACAAAGCGATTGACCTGCTGGATGAAGCGGGTTCGCGAGTGAAACTCCGCCAGGCAATGCTGCCGGATGAAGTTTCCGAGGTGCAGAAGCGCGTTAAATTTATTACGCACCGGATGGAAACGGCTATTGCCAATCACGAATTTGAAAAGGCGCGGTTTTATTCCGAAGAAGAGCGCAAAGAGAAAGAGCATCTGCGCATGCTGCGTGAAAAACTGAAGATTGACGATTCGTCCACCGGCATCGTTACGCGCGAAGATATCGAGGAAGTAGTGGCGCGCTGGACTGGAATCCAGGTTTCGGCCATCAAGGAAGATGAACAACAGAAACTGTTGCGCATCGAAGAAGAGCTACACCGCCGCGTGATCAGCCAGGACAAGGCTATCACTGCGTTGGCGCGGGCGATTCGACGAAGCCGCGCGGGCTTGAAGGCTCCCGGGCGTCCAGTCGGATGCTTCCTGTTCCTGGGACCGACTGGCGTAGGCAAGACGGAAGTTGCGCGAAGGCTGGCGGAATTCTTGTTCGGCAGCGAGAAGTCTCTGGTTCGCTTCGACATGTCGGAATATATGGAGAAGCATTCCGTGTCGAAATTGATCGGAGCGCCTCCAGGATACGTGGGATATGAGGAAGGCGGACAACTGACCGAGCGCGTGCGCCGAACTCCCTATTCCGTAATTCTTCTGGATGAGATTGAAAAAGCGCACCCAGACGTGTACAACATCTTGCTGCAAGTTTTTGAAGATGGACAGCTGACCGACGGGCTGGGCAACACCGTAGATTTCCGCAACACAATTATCATCCTGACTTCGAACCTAGGAGCGCGGCAACTGCAAAAACAGGCCGGCCTCGGTTTCGCGTCGAAAGAGCTCGACTCCATGGCCAAGAGTCAAGACGACATGGTGATGAGCGAGGTGAAGCGGGTTTTCAATCCCGAGTTCCTCAATCGTCTGGATGAAGTGATATTGTTCAACTCGCTGACGGACGACGATCTGTTGCGGATCATCGATTTGCTGGTCGGGCAGATTAATGAGACATTGGTGCACCGCCAAGTGCAGATCGCACTGACTCCGGAAGCGCGCCAGTGGATTCTAGAAAAAACTTGCAGCGATCGAAATTATGGCGCGCGGCCGCTCCGGCGCGCGTTACAGAAGTACGTCGAAGACCCATTGTCGGAAGCTTTGATTCAGGGTGGATTGCAACGGCCAGCGACGCTGGAAGTTTTTCTTTCCGGTGAAGAGGGACTTTCGTTCCGACCCGCAGTTGAAGCAACCCCAGTGGCCCACTAAGAATCCTACGCGCAAGCCGGACGGGAGCGGTTCCGGCGGGGGAGCACATAATCTTGGGCGGGAATCTGCGGCCTTGACCGAGGCCGCGAGCACGAAAAATTTTGTGCGCCTGTTTCAAATTCCTGTGGTTGTGTGCTTGTGCATCGTTGCGTATGCGTATCCTCTTTGGGGTCAGCAAGCGCAGGGACCTACGAGCCGGCAGTATGTGATCCAGCGAATCGAATTCATTGGGAATCGCCGCATCCAGTCGGATACTTTGCGCGCGCGGATTTTTTCGCGTCCTGGCGACCCTTACAGCGAGGAAGCGGTCCGCCGCGATTTCCAAGCGCTTTGGAATACGCAATTCTTCGAGGATGTGCGGCTGGAAGTGGAGGACAGTCCGGATCAGCCGGACGGCAAAATCGTGGTCTTCTATTTAAAAGAGCGGCCGATTATTCGAAGGATCGAGTACAAGGGGAACAAATCGATCACCGAGTCGGATATTCTCGACGCCTTTAAGGAAAAGAAAGTGGGCCTTTCGGTGGAAGGCCAGTTCGATCCGACAAAAATCAAGCGCGCGGAAGTGGTGATCAAGGAATTGTTGGCGGAACACGGGCGTCAATTTGCGACGGTGAAACCTACCTACGAGCGCATTGCGGCGACCAACGCAGTGAAGCTAGTGTTCAATATCGATGAAGGGCCGAAGGTAAAAGTCGGAACGGTTACGTTCACGGGGAATAAGGTTTTTTCCGATGGAAAACTGTTGCGCGCGATGCGCCATGATCGTCCGTATGCAATCCCGCTCTACATAACGAATATTCCGGTGATGGACAAGACTTACGACCGGCAGAAACTCGACGAAGACCTGGAAGTAGGAATTCGCGGACTTTATCGCGACCACGGATATTTCAAGGCGACGGTGGGCGATCCGATTCTGAATACGCATGACGAAGATCGCAGCGGTATCAAGGGGCCGTGGCCAGTATTGGGGTCGAAGCATGGTAAGCGAGTGGACATTACGGTTCCGATCGAAGAAGGCGAGCAGTACCGCATGGGCGCGCTGAAATTTCGCAGCAGCGATCCGGAAGTGGGGCTTGTTTTCAAGTCGGAAATCCTGGCGAAGGTATTCCCCATAAAAGAAGGCGAGATTTTTTCGGCCGAGAAAATCCGCAAGGCGCTGGACAACTACAAGAAACTTTACGGTGAATATGGTTATATCGATTTCGTTGCGGAGCCGCTGACGGATATTGACGATAAGAAGAAAGTCGTGAATTTGACCATGGAGTTCGACCAGCAGAAGCAATTCTTTGTGCGACGCATTGAATTTTCCGGCAACACTACCACGCGCGACAAAGTGATACGCCGCGAAATCCTGCTGGATGAAGGACAGGTTTACAACAATCGTCTGTGGGAACTCAGCATATTGCGGCTGAATCAACTAGGCTATTTTGATGTGATTAAGCCGGAGAATGCGGAACTGAAGCGCAACGTGAAAGCCGGAACGGTCGATATTAAATTGAAGGTGAAGGAAAAAGGGAAGCAATCGATCAGCTTTTCGGGCGGCGTAAGCGGCATCGCCGGCACGTTCGTGAGCGCCTCCTACCAAACGAATAATTTTCTGGGACTGGGCGAAACGCTGACGTTGTCCGCGCAGTTGGGCGATTTCCAACGCGGCTATACTTTCGGATTTACCGAGCCATTTCTTTTTGACCGGCCGATAACCACCGGATTCACGATTTTCGCCAACAAGTACGATTTCAACCAGGCCAAGCAGTACGGTCTTTTGTTAGGGCAGCAAATCGCGCTGAACCCCGCGTTGCAGGAAAACTACAACACGGATACCAAGGGATTCACGCTGTTCATAAGTTCGCCGCTGCGAAGATTCTCTTTCGCGCGCGTGGGTCTGACTTATGGATTCTCGAGTACTAACATCACTACGTTCAGCCAGTCGGCGCAGTTGTTGTTCGATAGCATTCAATTCACCAGCTTGGCGGGGCCCTCTGCGTTGAACGGCATTCATTCCAGTAAGGTGACGCCGACGATCAGCTACAGCACGGTGAATAATCCGCAAAATCCAACGCACGGAAAAAGTTTTTATTACGGTGTATCGTTGGAAGGCGGCCCGCTGGGCGGCAATGTAAATACGATAAGCAATACGTTTTCGACCACCTATTTTCATCAGGTCAACAAGCGGCGGAACGTGATCGGCATTAAATATCAGACGGCGATGATCTCTGGATACGGTGGAAAAGATATTCCTCCGTATAACCGTTTTTATCTAGGTGGAGAACAGGACGTTCGCGGATTTAACTTCTATACGATTTCTCCTTTCGTGGCTATTCCATTTTCGACTAGCACAAGCATCGAGTACTTCGATCCAAGAAGAATTGGCTCGACTGGAAATCCGGTACCGCAGCTCCTTACTGTGCCGCTATTGGAATTCATTCCCACGCGACCCGGCGGGGACTATCAGAATGTCTTGAACCTGGAATATCGAATTCCTATCGCGGGGCCTGTAACGCTGGTGTTCTTCAACGATCTGGGCTTGAATGGAATTCTTCGACAGACGCAATTGTCGTTAAATCCGGCGGCCGTGTCGCTGTTCCAGGAACAGTATCCAAATCCGGATTTTCCCAACGTACATATCACCAAAGATTTGCCGATTGTAAGCGGAACGAATTTTTATCCGCGAACGTCTGCGGGCATCGAGTTGCAGGTTATCCTGCCGATCGTGAACGCGCCATTTCGCGTTTACTATGCCTATAACTATCTGCGGCTGACCGGAACTATTACCGCGCCCTCCGGCGCTTATTTCTTAAGTGATGCGGTGAAAAATACGCTGCCTCCCGGCGTCCTTCAGACGCAGATTCAACCGGAATTGGATTCCATTCTGTTTCAACAGGTGCAGCACATTCCGGCCGGCTTGATCGAGCCGAAACAAACCTTCCGATTCACAGTGGGGAAGACTTTCTAAGATGACATTTCATTTACCAACATATGGAATGGCACGCGAGTAAACAATTTGAGGCGCGTGAAGATCAGGGCGTGGGGAACGCCGGAGGATTTAGGATGAGAGTTTGGCAAATAGGCGCAGCGATTGTTCTGGCTGCCTGTGTGGCGGGATGTGGCGGCAACTCCACGCCGGTCGGCGTTATTGTGACTCCGACTGGAACGGCGGCATCACCGCAGACCGTGGTGATTAGTGGCCAACAACCATTCACAGCTACCGTAACCGGGACGTCGACATCTACTGTGAATTGGTTTATTTGTCTTCCTCCTACAAATACCACGGTTACGAATCCTATACCGGTAAATTGCGGGCAGCTAACCGGCTTTGGAACGATAAGCTCGACTGGGCTTTACGCGGCGCCGCCGACGCCGCCCCCCAGCGTTTTTGTGGTTGCAGCGCAGAGTACAGTGAATGCGAATATATACGGGCTAAGCTATGTTTTAGTTGGAACTGGAGTGCGGGTTTCCATTGAGCCGTCCACCGCTACCGTCGCTCCTGGAGAAAAGTTTCGATTCAGCTCGACAGTGAGCGGCTCCTCGAATTCGGCTGTCACCTGGAGCGTAACGGCTGACAGCATGACCGTAGTGGGTGGCAATTCGACCATCGGAATCATCTGCCCGAGCAGTAACGATACGCAGAACTTGTGCGCTAACCAGCCCGCCGGGACTTATTTTGCTCCGTTGGTTTCGCCGGGTGCCGTGACGATCACGGCGACGGCGGCGGCAGATACCTCGCAATCCGCGACAGCAAGTGTGACCATCGCAGCGGCAACGGATCCCACGCTAAGTTCCATTGCGCCGACTGCAGCGCAGGAAGGCTCGGTGCAACAAGATATTTATTTAAACGGGCAGAACTTCTTATCAACCAGCACGGTGCTGGCGAATGGCGTCCCCCTTCCGACGATTTTTCTGACAACTTCGCTGCTGCGCGCCACCATCCCGGCGGCCCAGTTGGCTACCATGGGATCCGTGAAAATTTTGGTGCAACGACAGAATGGAGATCTTTCGCTTCCAGTGCCGCTTACGGTAAATCCGTCGCGACCCGCGCTGGTGGCTTCCACGCCTGATAGCTTCGTTGGAAACTCCGCGAACGTAGGCGTGACGCTTACCGGCGGATATTTTTCTCCATCGACCGAAGTTTTCTTTAACGCGCAACGAGTGAGCCAGAGCGCCGGAGGCAGCACGCGCGTATTGCAAGTGACCATTCCGGCTGCCGATTGGGGCCCCCCGGGACTCTACCCGATCACTGTGGAAAACACGGATGTGGTGCCACCGAATCCGGGTATCTCCGGCATAAATATCGGCGTGGAACCCACGTCATTTCCGTCGGCGCCGAGTACGTCGATCACAGTAGGAATGACCCCCTCGGCGATCGCGATTGATCCGGCGTTGGGTCTCGCGGTGGTAGCGAACACAGGATCGAACAACGTCAGCATCATTAATCTGGCGACGAATGCGCAGGTAGCAGGCTCGCCAGTCGCTGTGGGGCCAAATCCCACGAGTGTCGCTATCGATGACCAGTTGCCTCAACACCTGGCGGTCGTGGTGAACAGTGGTCCCGAAGCGAATGGCGGAAATAGCGTAACCGCGGTTAATCTGACTACGCTAGCGATAACGACACTGACACTGCCGGACACTTCCGTCCCGCCGGTCACAGTGGCCTTGCCTTACTCCATCGGGATCAATCCGCTGACGCATCGCGCGATCGTGACTCAGCAACTAACCAACACAGCCTGGATCCTGGACCTTTCCAGCGGCGCGCCTGTCTTGGTGCAACAAATTGGCGGCAGTCTGACTCCTTATGGAACAGGACCTACGCCATCAGTGGCAATCGATCCTCGATTAAATTGGGCACTTGTGACTCCGGGCGGCTCGGGCACAATCAACATCGTGGATCTTGGTCGCGATCCGGGTCCGGGGGATGTGGGGCGGCCTCCGGTAGTAATTGGCGATCTGACCGTCTCGACATCCAGCCAGGGAGTAGGCATTAACAGTCAAACACATCAAGCGCTTCTGACCGACCCAAATAGTAGCGCCTCGAACAATGACACCCTCACGACCTACAGCTTGCTCGACAATACGGTGAGCAACGTTCCATTTCTGCAGAATGGGACGGCCATTGATCAGCCGGGTTTCGTCGCGTCGGCAATCAATCCGCTGTCGAACGTAGGTATCGCGGTTAACAGTCTGGCTAATACAGCGGCGATTGTGGATATGGAAAACAGCAATGTGTTGCAAACCGTCAGCGGTCTGAATACGCCGCAAGCGGTGGCAATCGATGCGGCAACGAATCTGGCTTATGTGGTGAACCAAGAGAGCAATACAGTTTCGGTGGTTCCGCTGGGGACTCCCGGGCAATTCCGGACATTGCAGATCGTAGAGTCGAGTCCAGCTGTCGCGTTTGTAACTAATCCCCCAACCGGTGTGACGTTGACGATCAATGGAATTGGATTTACGGGATCCGCACAAGTGGCGCTGGATGGTTCGCCGCTGCCGGCAGGCGACGTAACCGTTGTGAGCAACCGACAGATCATCGCCACGGTTCCCGCGTCCATGCTGACGAACGCGCGCAACTATATTGTTTACGTGCAGAACGGCGGCCAATGGTCGAACACTACCGAGCTGACTGTGATTCAAGCTATTCCAGTTGGAAATACTCCTATAGCGGTGGCGATCGATCAGAATCTCGATCAAGCAGTAGTGACCAACTTCTCAGACAACACTGTATCGATATTGAATCTGATCACAGGAATGCCCATTTTGACCGAACCCACGATGCCGGTGGGATCCAATCCTGAGGGAGTCTCGGTGATCTCGCGGCTGGGCCTGGCGGTAGTGGCAAACAACGGAAGCAACAACGTGACAATCCTTGACGAGGCTGGGAACAACGGCACTTTCGCATCGCCCACCACCATATCGTGTGGTTCGTGTATGGGACCCGCTGGCGTAGGGACAAATTCCGACACAGGTACGGCAGCTACTGCTAATACGCTATCGAACAACGTCAGTTTTGTTACGCTTCCGACT
>JABDEK010000014.1 GCA_013287135.1 Acidobacteriota bacterium
ATGTGGTGCTTCAGCGCTTTGCGGATTCGATTTTCGAGGACTTTATACATGCGCCGCCCTTCGAGAAACGAGTCCAGTAATGAGCGCGGAAGGGTGGAAAAAACGCGTAAGGCAGAATTGAATTTTTTGGCGATTTAATTTGCGGGTTGGCAAGGCTGAGAAGTGCTCGTTACATTTGATTTTGGTGCGGGAGCGGGCGGGCAACTCTGCGGCGTCGCCGAACTCTATCATCAATGATCTAATTTTTATCACGCCGGACGCTAGCACGTCGTTAAACGAAATTCAAGGAGTCGTGTGTGTGGGTCGTGGCAGCGGCCGCTTGAAACCGTTCGCGGCCACGGTCGAACGCAAGGCCGGCTCTCTCGATGCGTTAGTCGATGTGGAGCCTTCGCATCAATATGACCTGTAGGGAAGTTGGCAGATTTGGGGGATCAGGGACAGCGCGTGACGTTTTGTCCTCTACAGATCAAATTATCGTGGAATAACCAGTCTCGGTTTCGTTCGCGAGGAGAGCGATCAGGATTGCCCTGATACCACCACCGCCGGCAATTTGAATATTTCTGATGACGGACTGATTTCCGCGAAGCCGGAAGACGCCAGCAGCCTCAATTAACCTGTATATACAGCTCAAAACAAAATCATTGAAAGCGAAACACGCCTCCTCAGCTAAAGAAGCAAAGATCGCGCAATTGACACTCTTCCAGGGCCAGACTAGTATCGTTTTTTCAAGCATTTGCGGGGACTAGCGGCGTACGGATATGAAGACTGCTCGGATCGCGTATTTCGATTGTTTTTCGGGGATTAGCGGCGACATGGTGCTTGGGGCGCTGCTCGATGCTGGGGCGGACCTGCGCGCGATTGAAGCGGAGTTGCGCAAGCTCGGGTTGCAGGGCTGGGCGATTTCGGCGGAGAAAGTGAAGCGCGGCGCGATTTTTGCCATGCATGTGAAGGTTGCATCATCCGAGGGGCATCACCATCGCGGCTTGTCCGTTATTTTAGGGAGGATTGATAAGGCTGGGCTTGCGCCTCGGGCTGCGGAGCGCGCGCGCCGCATTTTTACGCGGCTGGCGGAGGCGGAGGGGAAAGTTCACAACGTGCCGGTGGAAGAAGTGCATTTCCACGAAGTGGGCGCGGTCGATTCGATGGTGGACATTGTGGGAGCGGCAGTGGGATTCGAGATGCTGGGAATCGATGAGTTTGCGTGCTCGGCGCTGGATGTGGGCGCGGGGCAGGTGAAGACGGCGCATGGTTTGCTTCCAGTGCCCGCTCCTGCCACGGCGGAATTGCTGCGGGGCGCGCCGATGTACGCGAGCGGTATCGCTCGGGAATTGGTGACGCCTACTGGCGCGGCGATTGCGACTACGCTTTCATCTCGTTACGCGCAAATTCCGGAGATGACTTTGCGCGCGGTGGGGTACGGAGCGGGAAGCGCGGATTTTTCCGAGAAGGCTAATGTGCTACGCATATTGATCGGAGAGAAGGCCAGCAGTGAGGCGGGCGAGCATTGGGACGAGCCGGTTAGCGTGATTGAAACGAATCTGGACGATATGAGCCCGCAGATTTATGGGTATTTTGTTGAGAAGGCGCTGGCGGCGGGGGCGTTGGACGTGTTTTCGACCGCAGTGCAGATGAAGAAGAACCGACCAGGAGTGCTGTTGACGATTCTTTGCGAATCCGCGCATACGGCGAAGATGATGGATTTGGTGTTTCGCGAGACGACCACGATCGGTGTGCGGACCTATGATGTGCGGCGCAAGGTTTTGGATCGGGAAATTGTGCGCGTGGCAACACAGTTTGGCGAAGTGCGCATGAAAATTTCGCGTATGAACGGGTCGGTGCTGAACGCGACGCCGGAGTACGATGATTGCCAGCGGCTGGCGGCGGAAAAAGGGATTCCGCTGAAGCAGGTGATTGCGGCAGCGTCGTTCGAATTTCAGAAGCAGAAAGAATCGCACAAGTAGTTTGCGGAGCTCCCTTCGTGATTTCGACGTGCTCCGGAGTGTGCGTCATTGCCCGGTGTCTTCAGGGGCTAAAAAGCCCCAGTGATAGCTGCTCTTTACCGCGGCACCGCGTCAAGTCGCGGAGTGCGGCCAATCGTGCCGAGCGGCCCGTCGTGACGAGCAGCCTGTCGTACATGTTTTAATTTCAGAATAGGAAACAGAAAACTGAATGTCGAAGCCGAAGTTTTATCTAACGACGCCAATTTATTACGCGAATTCGCGGCCGCACGTGGGGTCTGCGTACACCACGATTGTGTGCGACGTGATCGCGCGCTACAAGCGTATGTGCGGCTACCACGTGGCTTATCTGACGGGCACAGACGAGCATGGCGTGAACATCGAGCGAGCGGCGGAGAAGCAGGGAATTACGCCGCAGCAGCTTGTGGACAAGAATGAAAAGATTTTTCGTGAACTGTGGAAGCTGCTGGGAATCACAAACACGGAATTCATTCGCACGACGGAACCGCGCCATGCGCGGGCGGTGCAGAATCTGGTGCGGCGGACCGTCGAGCGAGACAAGGACCTGGAGACTTCTAAGCGGGCGATCTACAAAAAGAAGTATGAGGGCCGCTACTGCATCTACGACAACCTTTACGTAAGCGATACGCCTGAACCGGCAGATTGCCAGATCTGCGGCCGGCCGGGGGAGCTTGTCTCCGAGGAGAATTATTTCTTCCGCCTTTCGACGTACCAGCAAAAGCTGCTCGAGCTTTATAAAAATAATCCGCACTTTGTGCATCCGGATTTTCGGTTCAACGAGGTGAAGAGCTTCGTGGAGAGCGGTCTGAAGGATATTTCTATCAGCCGGAAATCGATCAAGTGGGGAGTTCCGTGGCCGGACGATCCTGAGCATGTGTTTTACGTTTGGTATGACGCGCTGACCAGCTACATGTCCGGCATTGGTTTTGAGAGTGAGGACCCGCAGAAGCACGCTGAATTCGAGCGTTTTTGGCCTGCCGACATACACGCGATGGGCAAGGAGATCATTCGCTTCCACGCGGTTTATTGGCCGGCGTTTTTGATGGCTGCGGGGATTGAACTGCCGAAGCAGATCATCGCGCATGGGTGGCTGCTGTTTGAGCAGGAAAAGATGAGCAAGTCGAAGGGGAACGTGGCATACCCCGAGCCAATTGTGAACGTGCTTGGGAATGATGCGCTGCGGTACTACTTGCTGCGGGATGTTGTGTTTGGGCAAGACGGGAATTTTTCGCGTGAGTCGCTGATTACGCGTTACAACGCGGATTTGGCGAACGGGCTGGGGAATCTGGCGAATCGCGTTCTTACGATGATTGGAAAGTATTGCAATAGCGTGATTCCGAATGAAGATGACCATGGGATAGAGACTGCCGAGGAGCTTAAGATAGATTCGCTCTTCCACCGTGGTCCCGGCGATGCCGTTCTACTCTCGAACACGATGTATCGCGATTTCGATTTTAGTGGAGCGCTAGAAAAAATCTGGACAATCGTTTCTTGTAGCGATGGCTACATAACAGAGAGTCGTCCCTGGGCGCTTGCCGAGGATGGATCGAAACGCGCTCGCTTAAATGGGATTTTATGGAGGGCGGCAGAAGCGCTTCGATTCGTAACGGTGTTAGCTTATCCGGTAATTCCGGATGCGAGCCAAAAGATTTGGGAGCAACTTGGGCAGAGCGGGAAAGTTGAGGCTGTCCGAATTGATCAATTGCAGTGGGGCGGACTTAAATCTGGAACGAAGATTGGAAAGCCTGAAGGGGTCTTTCCGCGCATTGACAAAAAAGAAGCACTGGAGAGGATTGAAACCATGGAAAACGAAATTCGGAATCCGGGCAGCACGCAGCCAGACGCATCAACGACTACAACGAAAAAACCAGCGGAAGGAGCGAGCACTGGAACTTCGGTGCTGGGAGCGGCGGCAATCCCGTCTGGCGCGCCGGGAGGGGAAACCTCCGCTGGAGGAGTGGCGTCTGTTGCGTCGGGAGTTGGAGCGGCGGCTGCGGCAACTGCGGCTGGTGCGACGCCTGCTGTGCCGGCGAAAATTGGAATTGAGGATTTTGCGAAAGTTGAGCTGCGAGTGGGCGTGGTAAAGTCGGCGGAGAAGGTGGCGGGGGCCGACAAACTTTTGAAGGTGTTGGTGGATATTGGCGACGAGGTGCGGCAGGTGTTGGCGGGGATCGCGCCGTCGTACGCGCCGGAGGAGTTGGTGGGGCGCAAAGTTGTGGTGGTGACGAATTTGGCTCCGCGAAAGATGCGCGGCGTGGAGTCGAATGGGATGCTGCTGGCGGCGTCGGCGGGGCCGGATGGTAAGGCGGTTTTGTGCACGTTTGCGGAGGAAATTCCGGCTGGCGCAAAAGTGAAGTGACCGTCCGCATTTGAGAATGGCGCAGCGACGAAGCGGGATCACTTGCCGCTGGTGGAATCTGCGCAAAGGTAAGCGCTTTGCACTGTTCTATTATGTCGCCGCTAAAGCCGCGACCCACAATGCACGGCCCCAATTTTCGTGCGCGGTGAGGTAATGCAGAACTAGAAGAATAAGAAGAAGCGAGTAAGTACCGGGGAAAAATCGGCCGGCCGGAAGGCCGCCGCTACAATATCTCTAGCTTCGCGAGACAGCAGGATCGACATTGGAAATTATTGACTCGCATGCGCATTTGGAGTTTCCACAATTTGATGAAGACCGGGTGGCGATGCTCGAACGCGCGCGAGCTGCGGGGATTGAGGCTCTGCTGGCCATTGGAAGTGGGACGGGGCCGGAGCGGCTGAACGCGGCGATTCCGTTTGCGGAAGAGTACGACTGGATTTACGCGACGATTGGCATTCATCCGCATGAGGCCCAGCTCGCTAGGGAAGAGCATTTTGCGCGACTAGATGAGCTGGCGAAGCATCCGCGCGTGATTGCGTGGGGCGAGATGGGGCTGGATTATTACTACGATCATTCACCGCGCGAAGCGCAGCAGCAGGTTTTTCGGCGGCAACTTGGGCAAGCACGCCAGGCCAAGCTGCCCATCGTGATTCACTGTCGCGATGCGTGGGACGATTGCCTGGGCCTGATGGAGCAGGACTGGAAGCCGACCGGGCTTGGCGGGATTCTGCACTGCTTTACGGGAACGATCGCGGAGGCGCAGCGCGGGCTGGACATGGGGTTCATGATTTCGTTTGCGGGGAACGTGACTTATCCGAAGATGCAGCATTTGCGGGACGTGGCGGGCGAGTTGCCGATGGAGCGCTTGCTGACGGAAACGGATTCGCCGTTTTTGCCGCCGCAGGGGAAACGCGGAAAACGAAACGAGCCGGCCAACGTCGTGGAGGTAGCGCAAGCGTTGGCGAATGTGAGAAACTCAACGGCAGAAGAAGTCGCGGCCACGACGGCTGCGAATTTCAGAAGGTTTTTTGGGCTTCGCGCCCCGGCCTCTCCGGCGCCGCCAAGGTAATTTTCAGGATGGCATTCGCTGTCCAGATGGTGAAGGGGATTTTCGAGTTAGTCCGCGAGGATTTGGCGCTCGTGGAGCGGGAAATTGCGGCGCAAAACGGCGCGGCGATTGAGCCGGTAAGCGAAATTTCCAGTTATTTGTGCGAAGGCGGTGGAAAGCGGCTGCGTCCTGCGCTGCTTTTGTTGGCTGCGGGCGCGTCCGGATATCGCGGCGAGAGCGCGATCCGCTTGGGCGCAGTGGTGGAAATGATTCACAGCGCCACGTTGATTCACGATGACGTGATCGACGGAGCGGATACGCGGCGCGGGCGTCCTAGCGCGAATGCGCGCTGGGGAAATCACATGAGTGTGTTGGCGGGCGACTGGCTGTACATGCAGTCGTTCGAAATGGCGCTACGCGAACGAAATTTTCCGATTCTCGATATCCTGATCGACCTCACGCAAAACATGGTGGAAGGCGAACTGTTGCAGCTTACGAGGCTGGGGCGCATCGATCTGAACGAAGTGGAAGCCACCGAGCTGGCGTATCGCAAGACCGCTTGTCTTTTTAGCGGATGCTCGCGGCTCGGCGCGGTTCTGGGCAAGCAGCCCAAAGCGGTGGAGGATGCGCTCGCGGAATACGGGCGAAATGCGGGGCTGGCATTTCAACTAGTGGACGACTTGCTGGACTTTACTGCGTCGCCGGAAAAATTGGGCAAGCCGGTGCTGAGCGATTTGAAAGAGGGCAAAGTTACGCTGCCGCTGATTTTTGCGTTGGAGGCTGTAGCGCTGGGTTCAGCGGATGGAAATGGCGATGGTGCGGGGCACGCGCACTTGCGTTCGAACGGCGATGGGCGACGGCTGGTGGCGAAAGTTTTGGAAGAGCGGGATTTTCAGAGCGTGCGTCCGGAACAGATTACGAAACTTGTGAAAGAGACGGGCGCGCTGGAGCGAGCGCAAAAGTTGGCGCGTGACTATGTTTGCCGCGCGAAGGCGAGTTTGAGCGAATTGCCTGCCACGGAATATCGGCGCGCGCTGCTGACTGTCCCCGATTTTATTCTCGACCGAGAAAATTAGTCTTCTGAGCCCGGAAACTCCCCCACGAATTCGCAACTTCGTATCAAATCAAAAGAGCTGCCAAGATGGCGGCGCCACACGAACATTCCTGCGCAGAGTCGCTTGTATTCCGGTTGGGCAATCCCTAAGATGCTTTGGATGAATTGTCGACAGAAAATTAGCATGCCGGCGTGGCGCGCATGATGCGGGATTGGGCCGCCTGGGCGATTGAAACTGCAAAACTTCGCGGAGCTACATACGCCGACGCGCGCGTGATGGACACTCGCCAGCGCGAAATCACCACAAAAAATGGGGAAGTTGGCACGCTGCTGGAATCCGAGTCGCTGGGAATCGGGATTCGCGTGATCGCGAGCGGCGCTTGGGGATTTGCGTCCACCGACCGGTTAACGCGTGAAGGCGTGCAAGCTTGCGCGGCGCAAGCTGTGAACATTGCGAAAGCTTCCGCGCTCGCGAAACATGCGGACGTTGCGCTCGCGCGCGAAGACGTTTATGTGGACACCTGGCAAAACCCGTTCGTCAAAGATCCGTTCCGCATTCCGGTGGAACGCCAAATCGATTTGCTGCTGCGCGCGGACAAGGAAATGCTTGCGGTAAAAGGCGTGACGCTGGCCGAAGGGTCCATGATGTTCCGCAAAATCGATCAGCTGTTCGTTTCCAGCAGCGGGTCGGTGATTCACCAGGTGAAAATGCAGTCGGGCGCTGGGATTGTGGCCACTTCGTTTGCGAAGAGCGAAATTCAGAAGCGGTCGTATCCGAATAGTTTTGGCGGGCAACATTCGTTGCAAGGTTACGAGCTGATCGAATCGTTTGATCTGGTGGGCAATGCGCAGCGTATTGGCGGGGAAGCGGTCGCGCTACACTCGGCGGCTCAGTGTCCGGAGGGGAGCAGCACGATTATTCTGGCCGGTTCGCAACTTGGATTGCAGATTCACGAATCGGTGGGGCACCCGATTGAGTTGGACCGCGTTCTTGGGCAGGAAGCGAATTTCGCGGGCATGAGTTTTCTCACCGTGGATAAATTGCGCAAATTGAAATATGCGTCAGACATTGTGAATGTGGTGGCAGACGCGCGACTGGAGCACGGGCCGGGACTTGGCACGTTCGCATACGATGATGAAGGCGTGCCGGCGCAGTGCACTCCCATTATTACAAACGGACTTTTTACCGGGTACTTGAGCAATCGCGAAACTGCCGCGGCGATTGGCGAAACGCGCTCGAGCGGGACCATGCGCACGGAAAATTGGAACCGGCTGCCCATGATTCGTATGACGAACATCAGTTTGAATCCGGGGACATGGAAATATGACGACTTGATCGCCGATACCGACGAGGCAATTCTGATGGAGACCAATCGATCGTGGTCCATCGATGACCGGCGATATCATTTTCAGTTTTCAACAGAAATTGGGTGGGAAATTAAGGGCGGCAAAAGGGGCCGCATGATTAAAAACCCGAGTTATAGCGGCATTACGACCGAGTTTTGGAATAGCTGCGATGCGATATGCTCTCGCGATCATTGGACGTTGTGGGGCACGCCGAATTGCGGCAAAGGCCAGCCGATGCAGACAATGGGCACCGGGCATGGGGCATCGCCGTCGAGATTTCGGAATATAAAAGTGGGAGTGGCGTTCGCCAAGTAGGAACCGACACCAAAAATGAAAAGTGGGAAGAAAAAATCGCGTTCGTCACGCGCCCGCGGCTCGCAAGGCGCCAAGACACACACGCAAACTGCGCTGGGCTCGGCCGCAAAAACTGAAAACAGTGCGCGATTTACGCTTTCGGAACTGCAACACATTGCCGACCGAGTGATCGGGTTCAGCGAAGCGGACGAAACGGAAATTGAAATCGATTCGACCACCGATGCGCTTACGCGATTCGCAAATAATACGATTCACCAAAACGTAGCGGAGCACATGCTTGCCATTTCGGTTCGAGCCGTAGTGGATGGACGCACCGCGCGTGCTACGACCAACAAAACTGACGAAGAATCGTTGCGGCGCGTAGCGGCGGCTGCGGCGACACTGGCGCGTCACCAGCCCGAAAATCCTGATTTGCTGCCAATACTTGGCCCGCAAAAATATCAGAAGCTGATGCGTTATTTCCCGGCTACGGCGACGGAAAATCCCATGGACCGCGCCCGTGCCGTCACTCGCGTGTGCAAAATGGCGGAAAAAGTGAAGCAAACTGCGGCCGGGATTTTTTCCAGCGGCGTGCATCAATCCATTTTGGCGAATTCAGAGGGATTGTTTGCCAGCCATCAGTACACCGATGCTGAATTTTCGATCACTATTCTGGAAGATAATTCATCGGGTTGGGCCAAAGCGAACTCGCCGGACATTCGCGATATCGATCCCGACGCACTCGCAGAGCGAGCCAGCAACAAAGCAATCGCTTCGCGCAAGCCGCGCGATCTGGAGCCGGGACACTATACGGCGATTTTGGAACCTTCCGCCGTGCTCGACATTATCGGTTCGCTTTTTTACGATTTTTCCGCTACCGCTGTGGCTGATAAACGTTCCTGCCTGAATGATCGCATGGGGAAAAAGATTTTTGGAGAGAACATCACATTGTGGGATGACGTGCACCATCCTCTCCAACTTGGCGCGCCCTACGACGGCGAGGGAATGCCGAGGCAGAAAATCCTGTTGGTGGACCGCGGCGTTCCAAACAACCTTGTTTACTCACGCGCAACCGCCAAAAAAATGAAAACAAAGCCGACCGGCCACGGTCTGCCGTTGCCAAACGAATTCGGTGAGGCGCCGATGAACCTGGTTTTCGCAGGCGGAGACAAGACCGTGGACGACATGGTGCGTTCTACAGAGCGAGGCATTCTGGTTACGCGGGCCTGGTATATACGCGAAGTGGACCCCTATGAAAAAATCCTTACGGGCATGACGCGCGACGGCACCTTTCTCGTTGAAAACGGACGCATCGCCAGCGGAATCCGAAATTTCCGCTTCAATCAAAGCGTGATCGAAATGCTTTCGAACGTGGAGATGCTGGGCCCCGCTGTGCGCGCTGCCGGAGAAGAATCGTTCGAGATGGTGGTTCCGGCAATGAAGGTGCGCGACTTCCATTTCAGCGAAGTAACGAAATTCTAAGTTTTCCCGCTACGGCTTATCGGGCTGCGCGCCGGGGCGGATAAAGTATTTCCACTTGTCCAGATCGGGTCGGACCGCGACGTCGAAAAATCCCACCATCATTTCATCGTAAGTTTGGTCGCCCCATCGCACGGAAGCATCGGGATCGGGATTGTGCAAGTTGTTGCGTGAATTGTCGTATAACGCGACGGCCTGCAGCATGGTGCCGGCTTTCAGCAAGCGCGGTTCGGCTAACCGATAGCTGAGCTGCCAGTAAAAATCATAATTCACGCGCAGAAGAGTTTCGATGTTTCCACTGGCGCCCACAATATTGTAGTCAAATTGTTTTCCACGCAGATGCATATGCGGAAAAAAACTGAGCAGAGTCGCGTCGTTGGGAAGCGTGCCGCGCGCTTCCACCCGATAATTATCCGCGCCCGGTGGAATCACGAAGTGATCGTTGGTCAGTTGCAGGGTGATCACGCGTTGCGTCGGCGGCTTGTTGGCGAAGACGATCCCGACGCCGGTCTGATCGCTGGCCGCGTGGCCGTGCGTGGTGTAATGCATCTGGAAAACCAAATCCGAACCGGCGGGAACGAATTTGGCCATCCCAGCGGGCCAATTATCCGGCGAGCTTCCGGGAGCGTACACCAGCAAAATATCGCTGTCAGTCCAATGCGCGCCGTGCCGGCTATCTTCATCCGTCATATCGGAAGCGGTGAACGGCACGCCCACGGGCGCGTGCCTGAGCCATTTTGAATCGGGAGGACGAATATAAACTACGGCGTGATGCACATTTTCACGGGATGACGGGCGAATTTCCGACATCTGCACCCATTTATCTTCCGCGAAACCGGTCGGCGCGATTTCGTAGGTGTACTCGATATCGCCGTGAGCGGGCAGCGCGACTGGCTTTGGCATTTTGACGATTACGTCAGGCTGCGAAATATTCCATCCTTGTACCCATTCTCGCGGCGGCGGCGCGTCTTGGGCATCTCCTGCTGGCGCATGCGCGTCGGCCCACGCCACTATCTTTTGAATTTCCGCTTCGGTTAGCGAAGGATCGTTTGAGAAATGGCCGAAGCGCGGGTAGGCGAACCATGGCGGCATTTTTCTTTTGGCCACGGCAATCGCAATTTCGTGGGCGCGCGAGCGCACATCGTCGTAGCTGACCAGGGGCATCGGCGCAATTTCGCCGCTGCGGTGGCAGCTCTGGCAGTGCTGCTGAAGAATCGGAAGAAGGTCGCGGTAGAAAACTGGCGGCGTAACTCCATTGGGCTTTACCTGTACTCTTGTTACGCGGGCGTGCGCGGCGGCAAAAATCACCAGAACAATAGCTGTGGCGAGGGTTGATATTTTCAGCGGCACAAGAAGATTAGTTACGCATTCTCAAAGGTTGGTTGCAAGGGCCAGATATCTCTACTCATTTGGTGAATTGAAGGCTGGAGATGGCGCGCGCGATGACGTTTTCTTGAATCTGCACCAAGTCCGTATCTGCGATGGTCATTCCGAATATGGTGTAGAGATGCGAGTCGTGGGGAATGTACACGACCACGCCGGACCAATCGCGCTGGTCAACGCTTCCGCGAAAATGGCGCTCGACGGCGGGTGCGCCGGAAATGGTGATGTGTTTTTCGTCCAGCGGTCGGAAGTTTTCCATAATTTCGCGGAGGCGGCGATCGGTAGCATCCATGCTGTTGGCAACGGATTGTGATGTGCCGCTCTGCTGGCCGATCAAAAGATATGTCGTCTGATCGTCGGTGCCCATCGCGGTGATTGAGCCGGGCAGAAGCGCGCGCGCGCCTTCAATCACTTTCCACGCGGGCGGCTTGTACATGCGAAAACCGTAAGTGTCGTTGACGTAGCTGTTGCCGTTTACTTCCTCGCGCATGGGTTCGGGCGGCGCAGGTTTTACCGAAGCAGGCGGAGTTGTTGGCGGAGCGCTTGCAGTGGCGGGATGGGCCGCAACAGCATTGGTTGCGGGTTTGCTCGCGGCTCCTGGCGCAGGGTTTGGCGAGCTTGAGCTGGATGATGCGACAGAATTTGTGGGAGCCGCTGAATTGTTCGCAACAGTCGGCGCTGGCTTTGAGGGTTTGGCGGCGGACGCGTCCGCGTCGGCTGATGCGTCTGCCGTGGGCTCGGATTTCTTGTCCGATTCTTTCTTTTTCGAGCCGGCAGATATTACGATCGATACGACTTGGTCTTTTTGCACTTCGGCGAAGCCGTAGCTTGTTTTCACTTTGAACGAATTTTCTTCAAATCCAACAATGGTGCCGCTTATGGTTGTGCCGTCTTTTAGTTTTAGCTCGTCGGCGCGCCCAGCGGGCAAATATGCGAAAAACGCGAGCGCCGCAATAGAAATTGCGCGCGTCAGTCCGCGGCGAAACTGTGAAACAAGAACCATATATTGAAGTATGGCGCTCGAGGCCGTGGCGGGCAAGTTCGGGCGCGAAGACTATGCCGGGTTAGTCAGCATGCGGCGGAGTTGACCTACTGCGGACCTAGCGTGCACGCCGGGATTTTGCTTTTTGCTGGGTCTTCGATCCGGGCTTTGGCGATGGAATAATCGCAAGAAGTTCCGGCTTTATCCGTGCGAATTCGGACTCGAGCGCGCGAAATTGGGGTCCAGCGTTAAACAAATGGCCGGAACGTCCCATGGCTTCCAGACCGCGCGCCATTGAAACTGCTTTCGCCGCGCCGAAGATTGCGATGGAGCCTTTTAAGGCATGTGCGGCGCTGGCGAGTTTCTGCGCGTCCTTCTTCGCAATGGCGCGGCGGATCCGAGAAAGAGTTTTGGGTGCGTCGGCCAGAAAAGTTTTGATCAGGGAGCGCTGGAGTTTTTTGTTTCCTCCCGTAGCGCGATGCAGATGCCCGGCGACGCTCTCGTCCTCTACCGCGGGTTGATGGGCGCTGGCAGGAGCCGGGACGTCAGGAGCGGATTGCGCTTCACCGATTTGCTGTGACTTTTCCGTCTGGTATTCGACGACCTGATACAACTTGTCCATGTGAACGGGCTTGGCTATGAAGGCGTCCATGCCCGCGTTGAGACAACGACGCGCGTCTTCGTCCGTTGCGTTTCCTGTGAAGCCGACAATACGAAGGTGGCGGCGAGTGGAAGTTTCCATTTTGCGAATCGCGCGAGTGGCGTCCAAGCCGTTCATGCGCGGCATTTCCTCGTCCATCAGGACAACGTCGAACGAATTACGATCGAGTGCGGCGAGAGCTTCGATTCCGTCGGCGGCAGTGGTGACCGAGTGGCCGCGCTTTGTAAGCAGCTCGCTAACGAGTTCGCGATTTATTTCGGTGTCTTCGGTGACGAGGATGCGCAGAAACTTTGCCGGCGGGCTGCGGCGAACAGTTGGCGGAGGCGCGACATTTGTGGCGCTATCTTCGTGTTCGTCTGCGGTTGTTCGTTCATACGATTTCGCGTCCGCGTCCGCGCGCGGGAGCCGAAACCAAAAGCGCGCGCCGCCTTGCGCGCGCGTTTCCGCGCCGATCGTTCCGCCCCAGCGTTCCACCGTGATCTTGCAGAAATAGAGGCCGAGGCCTGCTTTGCCGGAATGACCCTTACCTTTTGAGAAAAGGGCGAAGAGTTGAGTCGTCGGCAAATCCGGCGGGAGGCCGGGGCCTAGGTCATCCACGAAAGCGAGAACGCTTTCGCCTTGATCTTCCACGCCGATAGTGACCGTGGAATTGGGAGGACTGTGACGCAGAGTATTTTCGAGCAAGTTGCCGAAGATCCGATCCAGGCGCGGTGCATCGCCGACTACATGCCAGTCCGATAAAGCGTTTGACGGAGGCGCGAAGCGAAGGTTGACGCCTTTGTCTTTGAACGCGGAAGAAAATTCCTCGATGGCTTGTTGAACGCAAACGGCCAGATCCGGTGGTGGCGCGCCGCTCTTATCCGCAGATCGCTGCGCGATGAGATCGCCGGAAAACGCGGAGAGGATGCTACGGATCATCAATTCCTGGCGTTGCGATTCGCGCTGACCCGCTTCTACATATTTTTCAACCGGGGGAGGCAAATGTTCGAGGCGCAGCAAATTGAAGCAACCGCTGATGGCGGTAAGAGGTTGCGAAAGATCGTGAACGATGCAATGCAGCAGAATTTCTTTTTTTTGGATTTCGCTGAGGAGCTGCTCATGGGCCAGCAGGGAATCGCGGGCGGTTTGGAACCATTGCTGTTGTTCGGCAAAGTGCGCGGCAAGATTGCGCAGGATCAGGATTCTCTTTTTCTCGAGGGAGAGAGCGAAGGCCTCGAGCGGAACTTCGCGGCCGCTTTTATCGCGTTCCATCCAGTTTCCCGAGCTGACCGAGCCTTCCGCTTGGGAGCTCCAGAAATCTTCGGCGTCCACCAGGAAATTTTCGAGGAAAGGAGACTTTTCGTCCAGACGCACGCGCGTTGCGTTGCGAGAATGCAATTCGAAGGTGTCGCGACACCATGCGGGGTAATCGCCAATCGGAGAGAATTCCCCTTGGCCCAGCGATTCGAACAAAGCGTAACCCTGGCTGGTGAGGAACGATTCGAAAATAGAATTCGAGGACATTTATTCAGTCAGAGTGGCGGCGGCCAATTGTGAAAAAAGTTGTTCGACGGAAGCGCCGGTTTTGGCGCTGGTCCGAAGTATAATCCATCCAGCGGCGCTGAGTTCTGATTCGCGGTCGGAGTCGATCTCCCATCTATCGACTAAGTCACTCTTGTTCAAAACGAGGATCGCAGGAACCTTCCCGACTTCTTGCATTACGCGTTGGTTCAAGGCGAGAGCGTCTTCAAGGGTTTGGCGGCGCGTGCCGTCAATGACGAGCAGGTAGCCGGACATGCCGCGGAGATAGGACATGTGAATTTTCTGATACACATCTTCGCCGTGAATGTCCCACAGAACCAGAGTTACGTCTTCGTTGTTTACGTGAACTACTTTCTTATCGACTTTTACACCGATGGAAGTTTGATACGCCTCGGAGAAAAGGCTTTCAACGAAACGGCGCACCAGGCTGGTTTTGCCTACGGAGAAGGAGCCTAACATGCAGATTTTCTTTTGGAGCATTCGGCGCTCGCTTAGTTTCCGGACGAGGGTGGAGTGAAAGTGATCCTAAAAGTGACGCTGCGATTCAGGCGGCGGCTTTCTTCGGTGTCTTCAGGACGCAAAGGTTGCGTAGCACCGACGCCGCGCGTGTGCAAATTCGCAGCTGGAGCGCCGCCGCGGACCAGAGCGCCGCGAATATTGTCGGCGCGCTCCTGGCTGAGCAGCATGTTCGTGCCCTCGATGCCGGTGCTGTCACTGTGGCCGGTGAGTTCGACGGTTGTTTGTTCACCCAGACGGCTGGCCCTGTAGACAATTTCGCGGATTCCTTTTTGAATTTGAGCGAAGGTGTTTTCCTGGCCCGCTTCCAGTTCGGCGCGGCCAATGGGGAAGACGAGTATCACGGATTCGACGGCGCTTTTCGGCGCGTTGAGCTGCAACAGATGCGAATTCTGAAGATGAGATGTATCGACCGACGCCACTCCGGCAATATAAGGCGCGCGTTCCTGAACGCGCGAGATCCACTGAGGCGAGGCGGTCCCTTCCACATGCAACTCGCCGTGATTTTCGGAAAGTGTGACGCCTTCTGGCGGATGCAATAATTGGCGAGCGCGCTGCGCTACCATGGAGTCGTCCAAAGAATAGTAAGGAGCTAAATCGAACTGGGCGTTTTGCGGATCGAGGCCTGCTTGTTTGAGCAAGGTATTCGGATCTGGCGCGAGGGGATCCTTGAAGCCTTGTATGTGGTAGCGGCCGCCTTCGCGGCCGTAGGAAATAACCACGATGCCGGGCTGTCCGCGAACAGCGTGAAGAAAACGCGACCATTCGTACCTTAGATACATCGAGTAGCCAAAATAGGCGACGAGCAGGACGCCGAGTATCGCTAAGGTTGCGAGCGCGGCGCTCGGTCTCTTTTTTGCTGCGGGTTCGCGATGCCGCGCGGCGAGAAGACGTATTAACGGTTCTTCGGCGGAGAGAAATGGCGCGGCGTCGCCTTTGAAATTTTCCAACGCCGAACTGTAGCGCTGCTGAATTTCTTCGAGGGCTTCTTTCATCGTGAGGCGATAATCCGACGGAGCGTGTCCGCGAATTACGGCGGCGAGCACTGCGTCAGGGCCTTCTTCGATCCAGACTTCAAGTTCGCCAACGTTCAAACTGTCGAGCGATTCTTCATTCTTGGAATCGAAAGAATCCCGCACGAACTGCTGAATCGCGGAGAGCATGCCCGCGACCAGGGAAGCATCCTGCGTGGCGACTTGACGCGCGACGACGTGGCTGAGGACGAGTCCAGTGTGTCGATGAATCAGGAAGACTTGCTCCACGCGAAACAGCAGGCTGTGCATCAGCACGATTTCGGCGAAAGGTTTTCCGGTACGAAGAGCTTCGATTCGCCATTTGATTCCGCGGGCGGAAAGGCTGTGTTCGAGAGCTTCGTTGAATGACTCGAGCATGCCGCGAAGGGCCTCGCTGATCGATTTCCGGATAGCGGGACCCATCACGGGGAACAAGGCATCGGCCAGAGGGTGTGGGTCGTGGCGAACGGACTCGCGGAGAGTTTCCTGCACGGTGGGGGCCAAGGCCTGGGCCAAGGCGCGTTCGCCATGCTGATCGCGGCGCATGCTGATGGCTTCGGCGACTACCGAGCTGACATCCCGCGTGCGCCGAGCGCGATCGTCGAGACGCTCTTGTATGTCCGCAAGCTCTTCCTGCTCGGGCGCGATGATTAAGTGGCGGAGCTCTTCGTAGGCGTGATTATTGGCTGAAGGATTTTCTTCCGTTTGATTGTCGGGAGCGCGGCGATGTGCTTGGTCGGCCATGTTAGACCATCAGGGTTTTCCCGGCGGGACTCGGATTGCGTCCCAGCCGAGAACCTGTGAGTGCGTTTCGCTCGTTTCCTACTCTTCGGGCAATTCGAACTTGTTCTTCAGGCGCAGAGAGAATTCATTGAACAAGTCCGCGAGAGACGCGCGATCGGTTTTTTCGTCGCGCAGGACGTCCACTTCGCGATTCAGCGCGGCAGTGGTTTCGCGGCGCAGCTTGTCGATTTCCGCGGAGACGGATTTGGAATGCTCGAGAAGCTTTGCGCGAAGCTCGCTTTGCCCGTCCGACATCTGCTCTTCGAGCTGCGAAAGCTTTTTCTCGATAATTTTGGCCCCGTCCTTGATTTCGCGCGAAATTTCTTTGAGCCCTTCGCTGCGCTCGGACTTTTCGCTCTTTACGCGCGTGCTTAGGGAATCGACTTCTTGCCGCACGAACGCGCCCAGGGTATCGAGGCGCTTGGTCATGTCTTCGCGAAGGCCTTCGATGGCTTTGGTGACGTTGTCTTCCAGGCGCACGAAACGTTTTTCATAATCGCGCATCTGCGAACCGAACAAAATATCGCGTATTTTGTCTACATTTGCGCCTTCCGGAGCTTCTTTATTTGACGGATTAGGGTCTTTCGCCGCGGATGCCATTTTGCGACCTCTCCTTTTCGGACTCTTGATCCCCTGCCTGCGGGACGTTCGGCTGGCTTTTTGGGGCATGCGCCGGAGGCTACTACGAAAGCCGTTTTACCGCAACAGGACGAGCGATCTGGGCGATCTGGCCCTCGGGAGGGGCTATTTGACAGGCAGAGGCGTTCGAGACTAGCATCCCTGAAAGCGAACGCGACCTAATGAGCAACCACCCAAAATTATTTACGCCACGCGAAGCGGCGCAAGTGCTGGGAGTCAGCTACCCTACGGTGAAGCAGTGGATCTATAAGCGCAAGATTAAAACGGTGAAGACGGCCGGCGGCCATCACCGGGTGCCGGAAAAAGAAGTGGACCGGTTCTTGTATCGCGAATCGGACCGCGCAGAAGTCCCGGCGCGCCGCAGCAATTACCGGCGCATCAGCGGGCGCAATCAACTGGTGGGACGCGTAACGGACGTGAAGCTAGGCGGTCTGATGGCGCAAGTGAGCATTTCGATTGGCGGGCAGCACATCACCTCCATTATTACGGCAGATGCGGTGCGCGAAATGCGACTCCAGAAAGGCCAGAAAGTGGCCGCGCTTGTGAAATCCACGGAAGTAATGATCATCCGCATTTGATTCGCGCTTTTGAAAACTCTCTCTTTTCGCGTGCAACATAGTTCCCACCGTAGAGTCATCTATTAGCGTATTGACTTGCTAAATTCAGTCACATAAAGTCGTATTCCTTGTGCCCGGCGTGTTGCACAATAATTTAAATTGAAGGATTCCCTTATGAAACTCAAGTTCTATTTCCTTCTCTTGACGGGTGTCTTGATCTGTTTGCCGATTACCACGAATGCTCAGGATCCCGGCGGCAAGCTGGTTTCAGTAACAGCCGCGGACACATCGACCGAGGCGTCGCGGGGCACGGCTGATGCAGGGGCGAGCCTTTCCGGCGTGGTGACAGACCAAACCGGCGCAGCCCTTTCCGATGTCGCGGTGACAATCAAGAACGTCGACACGTCTGCAACGCGCATGGTCCTAACCGACGGCGCGGGGCACTACCAGGAGTCCGGGCTGCCTGCGGGGCGCTTCGAGATTCGAGCGGCCAAAAAAGGGTTCGCCGATGAAACGCGCGCGAGAATCAGCTTGGCGGTAGATCAGGGCGTCACGGTTGACATTAAGATGCAGCAGAAGGTGAAGGGCCCCGACCCGTGCACGAGCGGCAAGGAGTTCGCCACCACGGATTGCGCGCTGACTTGGCACGGCGTCACGCTGTACGGTGCGTATGACATCGGCGTCGGCTGGGTCAGCCACGGCTTACCGGTAAACGGCTATAACTACGAAGGTGAATCTCTGGTGAACCGGAACGGCGCCGGATCTCGATTCGTCGTCGCGCCGAACAACTTGCAGCAGACGGGTTTCGGCATCAGGGGCAAGGAAGAGTTTGTACATGGCTGGTACATTGTGTTCAACGCTTCGACTGGCATCAATCCGAACTCCGGCCTGCTCGCCGACGCGTCAAAGACCAATATTGTAAACAACGGCCTTCCTCGGAGCAGCTATTCGGAAGCTATCGACGGCGCGCGCGCGGGCCAACCTTTCAATGACGAATACTATGGCGGTGTATCGTCCGACCGTTTCGGTACGATCACCTTCGGTCGTCAGCGCTCGCTCGGCACCGATGCGATGCTCCAGTACGATCCAGTCGGCGGCGGCTATGGCTTTTCGTACATCGGGTATAACGGCACGATGGCCGGCGGCGGCGACACCGAAGACAGCCGTTGGGACGACGCCCTGAAGTATCGCCTCACCTATGGCCCGGTCCATTTCGGCGCGATGTATAAATTCGTCAATGGTTCTGGCGGCTGCTTCTCGGCCAACATGGTCTGGACTGCCGCCGACTGTACGCCGGAAGAGCCGCATAACAACGCGTTTGGATTCGATCTCGGCGGCGAACGCGGCAACTTCTCAGCCGACGCCGTCTACCAACACTACAACCAGGCGATCAGCGTATTGAACCCCTTGCTGGGGCCTCAAAGTCTGTCGGCGCCATATCAATCGACCACGGACAGCATCAATACAAACCCGATCAGCGGGCCCTCCGGCAATCTGATCGACCCTAACGGCACCGTATATGGCATCGTGACCGACAACAACGCCATCATGTTCGCTGCCAAATATAAGTGGGACCCATTCAAGTTTTATGCGGGCTACGAATACATCTGGCAGAACAACCCGAAGAACCCCTTGGGCGTTGGCGCCTCGGACATGGCCGGCTATATCATGAGCGGGGTCGAAGACAACAATCTTGATACACAGAAGTTGGTGAATATCTGGTGGACGGGAGCGAAATACACTTACCGCACCAAAACCGACGTCACTTTGTCGTGGTATCAACAGCGGCAGAACGATTTTCGTCTTCCGCCGACCTGCTCGCCCTCAGCCGGTTTCCGCAGTTCCTGCGCGGGTACCCTCAATGAGACATCGATCTATTTAGACCAACACTTCACCAAGCGTTTCGACGGCTACGCCGGAATTGCATATTCCTACGTGGACGGAGGTCTGGCCATCGCCATTCCTCATGGCCCTGGCGTCCCCTATAACCACCACAGCAACTTTGCTCCGACAATCGGTGTTCGTTTCGCCTTCTGATCGTTTGCGCGGCGGGCTCAGTCGAGAGCTCACATGGGTACCTGAAAAGCGCAATCGGCGGCGGCTATGCAATTGCGGTGACGCAATTGCATCCGACAAACCACGTCGTCATTTGCAGGGTGCGGTTCCCGTCCTAGCAGAAGAGCGAATTTGTCGGGTGTAGTTGCCAGCGCGCCCTGCAACCAAAAGCAACGCATGGTTTGCCGAGTTTGAGGTCCGTTACTTTCCAGGCTTGGCGAGTGGAACCGCGAAGAACATTAGCGGCTTGTTGCCGGGAATGACTGCCGCGTCGGGAACATAAAGGACGGATGTGTCTGCGAGCGACATGTCGCGGGCGAGATCGAAGAAAAGAAATCCGCGGACGGTAGTACCCGGGGCAACGATCTCGCCATCGAGCGCAAGCGGAGAAAGTATCTCCTCCATTTGCGCGGCCTTTTTATCTCCGCCGGGAAGAGAAAGGCTCGGCACGCGCGGAGGCTTTGGTCCGCTGGGGCCCTTGGGATGCGCGATCAGGTAGGCGGCATCGGCGGGGCTGAGCGAATTAATATCCTGTTGCCCTCCATTTTGAAAATGGATTTCGAGTTGAATCGTGTCCAGATTCACTCGAATGGGATGGTCCGATTCGTTGCGCAGAAAAACTTCCACCGGCAGGATTCCCACGTCCACCGGATTCGCTTTACCGAATTTTTCTTTTGCACGAGCATGATCGGTATAGGGATCGGCAAGGACAGTCATACCTTCGTGAGTGTCGTGGGCTACGGACGGCGCGGGCGAACCGTCGGGCGTATGCTTCGCGGCAGGCGCTTGCGCGAAGATAGCGCTGGTGCACAGTAACAATCCCGCTAAGGTTAAACCGCTCGATCGAATCATATTGGAATTTTCCAGCCGGGGGTTTCGATGCCCGGTGTCGGCGGGAAGTTGTGCATGTTTCCGGCTTGCTGCCACTATAATACCCAATTTGTGTGCGAAGTTGCTGGGCGAAGCGCATGATGTCGAGGGCGCGATCGGCACAAACCTTCCCATGTATTTCTTATATCGCATCGTCACCGCGGTGGGCATGTTCGTGCTCGCGCCGTACTTCGCGTTGCGCGGGTGGCGGCGCGGCGAGCGTCGCGGCGCGTTGCGCGAGCGCCTGGGAATTCTGCCTGCGAATATCGTTGCTTCTGCAAATAATGGTGCGGCCGAAGCAGCCGGTTCTGTTCGCGATGGAGGAGCAATCTGGGTCCACGCAGTTTCTGTTGGCGAAGTTCTAGCCGCTACTCCCCTGGTCGAAGGACTCAAGCGCAAATTTCCGGGTCGTGCGGTTCTGGTGTCCACCTCCACTGAAACGGGACAACGGCTTGCGTGCGAGCGACTGAAATCCGCCGACGCCATTTTTTATTTTCCTCTCGATTGGATTGTTCCGGTGCGCAAGGCACTGCGAGCAATTCGTCCGGCTGTCGTAATCGTAATGGAGACGGAAATCTGGCCAAATTTTCTTAGGGAATCGCGGCGCGCGGGTATCCCGGTCATTTTCGCGAACGCGCGTATCTCCGAGAGATCCTTTGCGCGTTTCGAGCGCTGGCGATTTCTCGTTGGCGGGTTTTTTGCCAGAACGTTAGCGGAGGCGGATCTTTTCTTAGCGCAAAGTGAGGAGGACGCCAAACGTTTGGTCGGTATGGGCGCAGCCGAAGATCGCGTAGAAATTGCCGGCAATATGAAATATGACGTGTCGCCTGCGCCGCTCGGCCAGTTTGGTACATGGCTTGAAACGCAAATTCGGCAGCAGGAACGCTGGCCAGTGTTGGTGGCTGGAAGCGTGGTCGAGGGTGAAGAAGAGGCCGTCCTGGCTGGTTACGATGCCGTGCAGCGGCAATGGCGACGGACGCTGTTGATACTTGCGCCGCGAAAGCCCGACCGATTTGCCGCTGCGGAAAAAATCGCGGCAGAAGCTGGCTGGAATACTTTGCGCCGGAGCCAGCTGAATCTCGGCGAGGTTCTGCCTGAGAATATCGATGTGCTGATTCTAGATTCGATCGGCGAGCTTGCTGGATTGTATTCGCTGGCGGATGCCGCGTTTGTGGGAGGGTCGCTCGTCCGCGCGGGCGGGCACAACATTCTGGAGCCGGCGTGTTTTGCGCGTCCACCGGTATTTGGACCGTCCATGGAAAATTTTTCCGAGATGGCGGATCAATTTCTGGATGCGCATGCGGGCGTGCAAGTTGCGAATGGCCAGCAACTCGGAGAAGTGTGGGTGCAACTAATCGAAAATAATGCGATGCGCGAACGCATGGGCAATGCCGCGCGCGATATAGCGGAACGTAATCGTGGAGCTACGGCGCGTTCGCTGAATCGTATTGCGTCGATCATTGCCGATGGTAGTAGTGCGGTCGGTGGGACTGGCGCGAAGGAACTAAATTCAGTGGGGCGCGGAGAAAAGGGAAGCGCAGCGTGACGTTCAGAGAGTCACTTCTCTGGCCGCTGTCGCTATTTTATGGCGCTGTGGCGGCTCTTCGCGCGCGCGCGTATGCCAGAGAAATTTTTCGGCGGCGCCGTTTGGATGGCGTGGTGATCAGCGTGGGGAACCTGACTGTGGGCGGGACCGGCAAGACCCCGATGGTTTTGTGGATCGCCGAGCGCCTGCTGGCAGAAGGCAAAAGCGTGGGAATTCTCACGCGCGGGTATCCAGGTAAGTCGGCGGCTCTTGCGGCGGAATCTAAAACGACTAGCGGATCGGAGATCATTTCTACGAGTGACGAAGTTCAGCTTCTGAAATCTCGCCTCGCGGAGCGTGTGCTGTTTGGAATTGGTGCGGATCGTTACAAAAACGGACTTGCGCTCGCGGGTCGCGGAGTGAAATGGTTCATTCTTGACGACGGATTTCAGCATTTGCAACTCGCGCGAAATGTGGACGTTGTTTTGATTGACGCGAGCAAGCCTTTTGGCGGAGGCCATGTGCTCCCGGCAGGGCGTTTGCGAGAGCCGCGCGGGGCGCTGAAGCGCGCGGATGTAATTGTCATCACGCGCAGTAACCATGCGCCGGCGATTGAGTCGGTTGTGCGGCACTACTCAAGCGCACCGATTTTTTACGCACACACGGAATTAGACTCGGTGCGCTCGCGTTGGGGGTCGCAACTGCTACCTGCGGAGCTGCGTGGCAAAGCGCTGTTTGCTTTCTGCGGGATAGGCAATCCCGGAGCGTTCTACACCGACTTGCGCGAATGGGGCTTTCAAATTGTTGGCCATAAGTCTTTCCGCGATCATCATCGCTTCACGGCGGCCGACATGGCCGAGATCGAGAAGGAAGCCAGGGAAGCAGGAACCACCGAGCTGATTTGCACGGAGAAAGATAGTTTCAATCTGCCGGAAACTTTGACGTCCATGGATTTGTGGGTCTGCGCAATTTCGCTGCGCGTGGATCGGGAAGACGAATTCTTGCGGACCGTGCTCAGCAAGGCTGACTCGGAGGTTCACGAAGGCATGCGAAATTAGATTTTGTTGGTTACAAGTAGCCTGTGGCGGATTGCCGCATTCATTGCCGCTGTGATACTTTGCGGCCAACCTCTAAAATGCATCCTGTTAATCTGAGACACGAGGAGATTTGTTGAGCGCCAGACGGGCAAAAATCAAGCCGAGCTCAAAGAAGCAATCGAGTGCTGCGGTGCGGGCAACGGATACAACCGTTGACCTCACTCGGCTTCTCGATATCGTCGCGACTTTCCCGCGGAGAACAATTTGTGTAGTCGGGGACTTTGTATTGGATCAATTTGTGTCCGGCGAAATATCGCGCATATCGCGTGAAGCGCCTGTGTTGATCCTGCGCCATCGTCGAACCGAAGCGTACCCGGGTGGCGCGGCAAACGCCGTGAACAACCTTGCCGACCTTGGCGCGCGCGTTTTGCCTGTGGGCGTTGTGGGGGACGACGAAGGCGGCAAAATCCTGCTCGATTATTTTCGCGGGAAACGAATCGATACTTCGGGAATTTTTCGCACGCGCGATCGTGCAACGACCACAAAAACGCGCTACCTTGCCGGGTGGACTCATACTACCGAGCAACAAGTTCTTCGCGTCGATAGCGAACCGCGGGAAGAGCTGCCTGAGCGCGTCGAGGAATCGCTTTCCCGCAAGGCTCGCAAAAACGCGAAGAACGCCGACGCTGTTCTTGTTTCCGACTACGGGTTGGGAGCGGCGTCGCCGGAAATAGTTCGCAAGCTAAGTGCGAAACGCATGACGCTGGATTCGCGTTATCGATTGCTCGAATATCGCGATGCGGCAATTACGGCTGCCACGCCGAATGAGCCCGAGCTCGAAGCTGCGTATCACCTGACCGTGGGAAACGACATGCAGAAGCTGGAAGAGTCGGGCCAGCGAACTCTGCGCGATTTGGGTTTGGAAGCGTTGCTTGTGACGCGCGGAAAAGACGGAATGGCTCTTTTCGAGCGAAGTGCGGGCAAAGAAGCGCGCCTGCGCAACATCGCAATTTATGGCTCCGATGCACCGGTGGACGTGACCGGCGCAGGCGACACCGTGATTGCGGTGTTTACTCTGGCGCTGGCCGCGGGCGCTTCGTATCTGGAAGCTGCTCACCTCGCAAATTACGCCGGCGGAATCGTAGTGATGAAGCGGCGAACTGCAACCGTCACACGCACAGAACTGGAAGCCGTATTGCGTCGCGAAGCTACCGCGCAGCGCTGAATTCCATGGATACCCGCGAAAAAATATTGTCGCGCGAAGGTCTGCACGATGTGCTGGACGAGCATCGGCGCTCCGGCCGCAAAGTTGTGTTCGCGAACGGCGTTTTCGATCTGCTGCACGTGGGGCATGTGCGCTATTTGCAAGCGGCGCGCGAAGAAGGCGACTTGCTCGTCGTGGGGATTAATTCGGACGCTAGCACCCGGTCTTTGAAAGGCGCGGGCCGCCCGATCTTAACGGAACGCGCGCGCGCCTCTTTGGTGGCCGCTCTTGCCGCGGTGGACTACGTTGTGATCTTCGACGAACTCGACGTGCACGCGCTGCTTCGCGAGTTTCAACCGGATGTTCACGCGAAAGGCACGGACTACACTGCCCACACCGTTCCGGAACGCGAGCTTGCAACGCTGCTCGGAATTCGTATAGCGATTGTCGGCGATTCCAAAAATCATTCCACGCGCGAACTTCTTGCCCGCTTACGCGACCAGAAAGATGTCTGAATCGCGCTTCCTGCTAGTTCGGCTCGGATCATTGGGCGATATTGTGCACGCGCTTCCTGCCGCGTCTGCGATTCGCCATACATTTCCGGACGCTCGCGTCGATTGGCTGGTTGACTCGAAGTGGACGCGCTTGCTGGAAGGGAACGCCGATCTGAACAGTGTAATTTCAATGGAAGGCAAAAGCGCGGCGGGAATCTCCGCCGCGGTGCGGCAGTTGCGTGCAGCGAAATATACGCACGCGATCGATTTTCAAGGACTTTACAAATCCGCGCTGTTGGCTTTCGCATCCGGCGCGCCACGGCGAATAGGGTTTCAGAGAAGTTACGCGCGCGAGGGATTTGCGTCGGTACTCTATACAGATCGATTGAACCCGCGAGGGCCGCATAAGGTCGATCACAACCTCACGCTCGCCGAGCGCGCCGGCGCCCAGGTCGAAAATCCGCGATTTTCGCTAGCGGTTCTTCCGGAAGATGACGAGCGTGTTTCTCGCGAACTCGCCGTCCACGGCTTGCAGGAATATTTTGTGTTGAATCCCGGAGGAGGCTGGCGCTCGAAATGCTGGCCAGCCGAGCGTTATGGAACGCTGCATGGTCAACTTGCCGAGAGATATGGTTTGCGCGGAATTGTCACATTTGGCCCGGGTGAAGAAGACTTGGCGCAAGAAATAATTCGTGCTGCAGGAGATCCTGCTCCTATTGCGCTGCCGCTTGATCTTGGTCCGCTAATGGCTGCGCTGCGCCGCGCAAAATTCGTAGTGTCTGCCGATACTGGGCCGCTGCATCTCGCCTGCGCGCTTGGTGCGCCGGTGGTCGGATTGTTTGGGCCTACCGATCCCGTGAGAAATGGTCCGTACTCTTCAGACGTCGTTGTCAGAAATCCACGATTCAGCGAAACGACATATCGCCGCGGCGCGTCTTACTCGCCGTCCATGCTTTCAATCACTGTTGGGCAAGTATTTGACGCGGTCGAACGCCGCTTGAGGCGTAGTACGTGAGCCAGCCCCGAAAATTCTGGATGCGTTGGCGAGTGCGCGTCGGATATCCGGTGGCGATTCTTTACTGGGTTCTTGCTACGCCAAAGCCCCATTGGATCGCAATTGGCGCTGTGATCGCGGGGCTTGGTTTGATCATTCGCGCAGCAGCTTCGGGACAACTGCGAAAGAATGAAGAACTAGCCACCTCCGGAATTTATTCAGTTACGCGAAATCCGCTTTACTTGGGAAGCGCGATTCTCGCAGCAGGATTTATTGTCGCGGGGCACTCTTTATGGGCTGGGTTGCTGGTAGCTGTTTATTTCTGCGTGTTCTATTACGCGGTCATGCGTAACGAGGAAGAAGAGCTGCGCGCGAAGTTCGGAGCTTCGTTTGAAAAGTACGCCGCCAACGTTCCACTTTTTTTCCCAAACATTTTTCGCGGCCCGAAACAGCCTGTAGATGGCGCGGCGCCAAAGGTTTTTTCCTGGGCGCAGTACCGGCGAAATCGCGAATATAAACCGCTGATTGGAACCATAGGCGCTTTCGCCATGGTGTGGTTTAGAATGTGGTTTCGAACGCGCTACGGATTTTAGGCTTTTACTGCAGGCGGTAGATGGCGTGCATCACGCGTTGAAATTTCGGCCTGTATAACAGATCGAAGGCGCGTTCTTTGCCGGGGAACATTTCCAGCGCAACTCGCCGCGTTGCCGCAATCATTCCGGAGGCTTCTTCCGGCGTCAGGTCGCCCGCAGCGATCGATTCCAACGTTAATTGGACCAGGATCCGCAGGCGGCGAATGCGTCTGCTTTCGTCGTCAATCTGCTCCTGCGTAGGCTGAAACGACGTGCTGTTTTCGACGGGTTCCATAAACGGGTCCCTGAAGGCTTTCTAAGGGTATTATGGACTTGGCCTCAAGACCGCGCAATAGTACTGTGGAACAGTGTTCGAAGATATTTTTCGGGGAATTTAGATGACTGAAAATTCGTCACATCAAGAAGCTCACGACCCCACGCAAGAGCGCGTCGTTGTCGCCTACACCGCCGGGACTGCCGCGGAGGCTATGGTAATTCGAGGACTCCTGGAAAGTGCGGGGATTAGTTCGCCCGGTTCTGGCTCTAACGATCCTTTTCCGTTACGCGAGTCGCCGGAAGGTACGCACGGGGTTGAGGTGTACGTCCTTCAACCGCGTGCGGAAGAAGCGCGGCAACTTATCGAGGAGTACCAGAAGGATAATCAGTCTTCTGCCGCCGAAGCCGACGACTCCGACGAAGCGTAGAGCGGGATCGTGCCGTAAAATTCCACGATAATCTGCGGTCTTACTGCGGATGCGATTCTGCGAATGGGTGCACTTCGGGAGTGTGGCCGTCGGTCCGTGCAGTGACTTCGCCGTCGCGATCGGTGCGCAGGAACCGCACGCCGGCGCAATGCGAGGCACCAGGCGGATGCCGCGCGCCTCCGCCAAACTAAAATTAGACCGGCAAGGATTGCAACGGCTGCGCTGGCGAACCAAATTTTCGGCGAACTCTGCTAGCGGCTGGCGAAGCCAATGTCTGTCCACAGCGCAGGTAATTTCATTCGCGTCGACGCAAACGCACAACCGTCTCCATGTGAAATGTCTGCGGGAAAAGATCGAACAAGTTAAATTCGACGGGTTCATAGCCAGCTTGCACCAGTACGGCGAGATCGCGCGCGAGCGTAGGAGGCTCGCAGGAAACATAAGTAATCCGTGGGGTTTGCAAGCGGCCCAGGCGCTTGGCGGCTTCCGGAGCTAGACCATCACGCGGCGGGTCCAGAACAACCAGCTCAGGGCGCTCTTTATTTCTTTCGAGAAAACGTTCAACGTCCGCTGTGCGAACTGTGATTGAGGCCAGCCCGCGCATATTGATTTCGAGGTCACGCGTAGCAGCAGGATTCGATTCCACGGAGATAACTCGCTCGAAGTGCTTGGCGAGCGGAATCGAAAATAATCCCACCCCGGCGAATAAATCTAGGGCGACCCGGCCGTTTTCGGTATCGCAAACAGTTTGGATTAGATCGTCAACCAGAAACCGATTCACTTGAAAAAATGAAAAATGTCCGACGCGATATTTTGCGCCGGCAGCTTCGGTCTCCAGAAAACCCGGGCCGAAAAGTTCCATGCGGTCGTGGCTAGGATCGTGAAACAAAATACTGGCGGCTTCCGGAACAACGCCGCGAATCGTCTCAGCGTGTTCGGCGACGCGAGAGGGAAAACCAGCGAAGGTGGCCGTGAGTAACAGTTTCGCATTGGCGAGTGTGCTTAGGTCTCCAGAGCCTTCATTGCTGAACGCTTCAATTTCGCGAAGCTCGCGCGGAAGTACGCCTGTGGCGAGAGCCTCCCGAAGTGCCAGCAATGTTTTAAGGAGCAGCGGCGACAGAATGGCGCAATCTTCCACCGCGCACAGCGCCGTGGAACTCGCGCGAAAATACCCAATCTCGAGCTTGGCTATCGTTTCACTAGCTGCGCCAGAAGCTGCTTGCGATGATGAGCCGGATGCCGCTTCCGACGGTCGACGAATTTTCCATTGCGCGCGATTGCGATAGCCCCAGGCCGGCGAGGCGTGCGCTTTGATCTCGCCGGTCCAATCGAGTCGGCCGACGCGACGCAACGTTTCGCGCAAAATTTCAGTTTTGTATTTGAGCTGCGCTTCGTTTGGAATGTGCTGGTAATTGCAGCCGCCGCAAATCCCGAAATGAGGGCAGGGCGGCAGAGTGCGTTGTGGCGAAGGCTCGACTAATTGTTCCACGCGCGCGCGAACGAATTTATTTTTCTGTTCGACGGGCAGCGCGACCACGCGCTCGGCGGGCAGAACGAAAGGGATAAAAACCGTCGAGCCCTCGTGGTGCGCGAGGCCATCGCCGCCGTAAATCAACTTTTCGATTGTGACGTCCATGGGTGGCATGAAGTGTCGATGGGCGTTTTTCGCTAGGATTGCGAACGCGCCGCGCTACGCTCAGGTCAAATAAAAAAGACTCAGGCGTGGTACGTTGAAATGTTCAAAAAGCCGTTTTTGAATGTATTGCCGTTCGAGCTGCGCCAATTGCTCTGCGGACATCTTACGCCGGTAGGGCGCCAGCGAGCGATCCATTTCGCGGCGTACGGAAAGCAGGGCTTCTTCGTCTACGTCCGCGGAAAGCACCGCCGATAATTTTTCTTCCAGCACGGTCAGGCGACGTTCGAGATCTTCCAGGTCCAGCGCGCCTGGCGAATCGAGCAGAGGCATAACTTCTTCCAGGCGTTTGGCGGTGTCTTCCAACCTTCCGGCGAGGGCTGGAGTAGCGGCGCCATTTCTCTTTGACGATTCGAGCAATTTTGCTGATGCGGTACGCAGACGCGCGGCGTTGCGTTCGAGATATTTTCTCAGCTCGTCCCGCGAGAAGGGCTCCGCGGTTCGCGACGATTTCACTTCCGGGCCCGCGCCAACTGCTGCCTCTGAGGATTCCGCCGCGGCGTCGAGGACGGCGTCAACGCAGTAGGCCAGGCTTTTCAGTTGGCGTCCCCCGGCGGCCCGGCGGGATCGCTGCCAGCTCTCGAAGGCGCGGTCGATGCCTTTTAGCACGGCGCCGAGCGGGATACCAGCTTTCTGCCAGGTTTCTACGATGGCCCAGTCCAAGGGGGAGACGAGCAGGTGCGCTCCGCGTTTGCGCCAGAAATAATCTTCGATTTCCGTAAAATAATTGAAGTAGTTGAAGGATTCCATTTTGCTGAACTTCTGCGGAACGTTTCCCGCGCTGAAAATATTGTTGTCGCCGAAAAGTTTCTGAAGATCGCGTATGAGATTCAGTTTTTTGTGCGCGGTGGAACGGTTGCCAGCTTTGGTCCTTTGGCTTGCGCCTGTGTGACGTCTTGGTTGCGCTCCCAAATGATGCGCAGGCCTTCTAGGGTCAGAAATTCGTCAATCGTTTCGATATGGCGCGACGCGGCGCCGATTAGCGGAGCTTGGCCGCCTGTCGCGATCACTTTTGTTTTCGCGCCCATGGTTTTCTTCATGCGCTCCAGGATGCCATCGACTAGATCGGTGTAACCGTAGAAGAGGCCGGCCTGCATGGAAGCGGCGGTGTTCGTGCCGATGATTTTTCCCGGGTCTTTGATTTCCACGCGGAAGAGACGCGCGGCGCGAGCGAAGAGCGCTTCGGCGGAAATTCCTATGCCTGGGGCGAGGACGCCGCCCAAGTATTCACCACGGGCTGAAACTGCGTCGAAATTAATCGCGGTGCCGAAATCAACGATGATGCATGGGCCGCCATATTTCTCGAAGGCCGCGACGCTGTTTACGATGCGGTCCGCGCCAACTTCCTGCGGATTATCGTAATGCACCGGCATGCCGGTTTTAATTCCAGGCTCGACGAAGAGCGCTTTCTTGCCGAAGTATCGTTCGGACATTCCTGACAGCGTGGAATTCAGCGGCGGGACGACCGAGCTGATGATTACTCCTCCGATCTCGCGCGGATCGAGGCCTGCCAGCGTGAAAAGTTCGCGGCATAGGATGCCATACTCGTCGATGGTTTGATCGCGCGCGGTGGTTAAGCGCCAATTCGCGACGAGCTGTGCGCCGCGGAAAACTCCGAGGACTGTGTTGGTGTTGCCGACGTCGAGCGCTAGGAGCATCAAGAGGCCTCCGCGACGTCGCCGGACAACACGGATTCGATCCCGCCACCGTCATCGCGCATCACGCGCAGAACGCCGCTGGGCTCCAGGCCCGCCGTGGTGCCGGTGTACACTTCGATAGGAGTCGTAATGCGCACACGCTTTCCTTGAAAATAGCTGGAGACTTCGGCGAAGCGTCGCAAAATCGGCGCGGCGCCTTCTGCGATAAATTCATTGTAGTAGCGGTCGAGGTGCCGCAGCAACCGAATCAGGACTTCCAGGCGCGAGTGGACTTTGCCGGTTTCCAGACGCAGCGAGGTGGCGAAGTCGGCAAGCTCGGCGGGCATTTTTGTCTGGTTGACGTTGATGCCAATGCCTACCACAGCGTAGTGCATGCGGTCGGGTTCGGCGTGCATTTCGGTCAGGATGCCGCAGAATTTTCGGCCGCGGAGGAGTAGATCGTTGGGCCAACGGATATCGGGGAGCACGTCGAGTTCTTCTGCGGCGGCATCGCGTGCGGCAAGGCCTGCGACCAACGTTAGTAGCGGTGCGTGTGCCGGAGGAATTGGCGGACGAAGCAGAATGCTGCAATGAATTCCCGCTGATTTTTCGGAGATCCATTTACGACCGGCGCGTCCGCGGCCTGCGGTTTGTTCTTCAGCCAGAACGATAGCGCCGTGGGGTTCGCTACGTTCGCCGAGTTGCATCGCGACAGTATTGGTAGAGTCAATTTTGAAGTAGTGGTAGATGCGCCGGCCGAAGGGCGTGCCGAACAAGCGGTGGCTGAGAAGCTGTGGGGCGAGAATGTCGGGGACGCGTTCGATGTGATAGCCGGTGCGAGCATGGCCTTTCACGCGGACTCCCAATCCGCGCATTTTCTGGACCCAGCGCCAAACCTGCTGTCGATTTACGCCGATTTCTTTGGCGATTTTTTCTCCGCTGATGACGATGGTGGAATTCTCGGAGAGGAGTGTGAGCAGCGCGTCGATGCGGCGGTCGGTTGCGCCCGGCAGAGTCGGCCTACGTTTGGTGGGCATAGGGGATTGGAAAGAATACTTGAGCGGCGGCGCGGCGACAAGCGCGATACCGGCGTTACGCGATGAAGATTTGAACTTCTCGGATGTCTTGAAGTCTGTGCTCCCGTCATTCTGTACTACCGTTACTAACTCTGATACGCTTTCGCGCTATCTCTCGATCGCATTCAATTCTTGATGAAAGAGGTTTCCATGCGACGCTTTGTGTTGGCCATGGCGCTACTTTTTTGTGTCGGCGCGCTTCCGATGAAATCAACCGACCAAAAAACGGCTGTGCCAGGAGACTACCTGTTTGTGTGGGCGGGCGACGCGGACCATAAGGGCAATGATTTTCTCGCGGTGATCGATGCGGACCCTTCGTCGGCTTCGTACGGGCGTTTGCTGACGACGCTGGCGACCGATCAAAAGACTATGCGAGTGCACCACACGGAATACACCATGCCCGCCAGCGGGATGCTCTTTGCCAACGATCATGACGCGGGGCGTACTTTCATCTTTGACGTGCGGGACCCGTTGCATCCAAAGACGGTGACGTCATTTGCCGATATGGCTGGCTACATGCATCCGCATTCGTATATGCGGCTGCCCAATGGGCACGTGCTTGCAACGTTTCAGCACGCGCACCACGGCGAGAGTGACGCTCAGAGCGGGATGACTGGCGGGCTGGTGGAGATTGACGACCAAGGGAAAGTGGTTCGTTCGGCCAGCAATGCTGACCCTGCGTTTGCGGACGCGCTGTTGATGCCATACAGCCTGGTTGTACTTCCGGACGCGGACCGCATTGTTTCCACAAATTCGTCCATGCATCTGGACGATATTTTTAGCGGCGTGACTTACCAAGTTTGGCGCCTGTCCGATCTGAAGCTCCTGAAGACGGCTTATTTGGACGTGGGAGAAAATCGTTATGCGCAGACTAGTCCTGAAGAGGCGCGGCTTGCTCCGGACGGCTCGGTTTTAATTCAGACGCTCGGCTGCGGGCTGGAACGTATCACCGGAGTGGACACGAATGAGCCGAAATCGAAGCTGGTGTACACCTTTCCGGGGAACTGGTGCGGAGTGCCAACGGTTGTGGGGCACTATTTGGTGCAGAGTGTGCCGACGATACACGGTTTGATGGTGGTGGACATATCGAATGCGGCCAAGCCAGTGGAAGTGTCGAGGCTAAAGCTGAGTGATACTTACTTCCCGCATTGGACAGCGTGGGGAGCAAAGACGCAGCGCATCGTGGCGACGTCGGGAGCGGCGCCGGACCGCCTTTATTTGCTAAAACTGGATCAGGCGACGGGGGCTCTCACCTTCGATGATGCTTTTCGTGACGCGGACAGTAAGATGGGCTTCAGCTTCGCCGAACGCGAGTGGCCGCAAGGTTGGAAGGGAACCGGCGCGCCGCATGGCGCAGTCCTTTCGCGCTGAAAGAGATTTCTCGGGTTCAATTGCTAAGCAGCCGATCAGAGCAGTCGCAGAATGTCGCGCCTCTGCAAAAGCACATCGTTTACTTGGGCACGGCCATTAGTGGCATCTCGTCGTTCACTTGCCCATTAGGGCGTATCGATTGCCGTACAAATCCTCAAAAATAGCTTGTCTACCCCACGGCAGCGCCTTGGGCGGCGACAGAAACTTTACGCCGCGAGCAGACAGCGTCTCGTAGGTCTCGTCCAGATTGTCGGCTCGGAATACCCAGGTCGTGCCTTTGCCGATTTGTTCCATCTTCAAACGCGCGCTCTCGGCGCCGTGCTCCTCGACGTCGGGTTTCTGCAGAACGATACCGAAATCGCTCTGATCATGAGGGGTCACCACCAGCCATCGGCCCCCTTTCCCATAGGAGGCATCTTGCAGTTTTCTAAGACCGAGCGTTTCCGTGAACCAACGAAGGGCTTCGTCTTGATCGCGCACCAAAATAGTGACCAAGCTCAGCTTGGTAATCATTTTGATTCTCCTGTGCGCCGGTTAAACCGGCGAGGTGTAGTGAATGCAAATGTCAGACGAACGTGGAGTAGCGACCCACATCGGCCCCGAGTCATGCGGAGCTGTTCGCTAAAGCAGTGTCGAAGCGTTGAGCGCATGCCGATCAGTTTCGGACCGAACTCACGGAACGAATGAAGAAGTTCCACCGGGAACTGCATCCCGAGAAAACGCGACTGCTGGAGGTTGGTCCGTTCGCGATCGACAACCGGCAGAGACGCGGAGAAGGGAAACCGGAGACGTTCAACTTTCTTGGCTTTTCGCACATCGGCGTGAAGAACGGAAGCAACGGAATGTATACGGTTCTTCGGCGGACCATACGTAAAAGGTTGCAGGCGAAGCTGAACGAAGTGAAAGCCGAGCTTCAGCGGCGCATGCATGAACCCATCCTGGAAGTGGGCAAGTGGATGCAAGCAGTGGTGCGTGGACACGTCCGCTATTACGGAGTGCCCATGAACCAACCGACGCTGTTTCTCTTTCGGTTCCAAGTGGGACGCCTCTGGCATCGCGCGCTGTCGCGGCGGAGCCAGAATGGCCGCGTCCTTTGGGACCGTATGCGGCGTCTCATCAACCGCTGGCTGCCTGTGCCTACCGTCTTTCATCCCTATCCTCTCCGCCGCATGGGCGTCGTCACCTAAGGCCAGAGCCGGATGCGGTAGTGCCGCTTGTCCGGATCTGTGGAGCGGGCTGTGAGCGATCCCCATCCCTACTCTGACTTCTCGCGCGGGTTATGGGGAGCAACGATCGCGTTATAGCGCAACCTACTATTGCGCTTCTTGCATAGCGGCGTTTGAAAGCACTGCCGGCAAACGTTGTTCAATCTTGTGTACCCATCCATGGCCTAACACCCACGCCAGTGCAAGGCCGCGTAAGCCGCTCAAACCCTTATGCTCAAGACGCAATCGTGTCCCTTGGGACACCGGTTCCAGCCGGAAGGTTACGACGCTTCCGCTGTTTCCCCAGGCGTAGGAAAGAACACGTGGCTTCTCCACTTCCAGCACTTTACATGGAATAATTCGCTCGAACCCAAGCCCGGATTTCGAGCGGAAGTGGAATTTGTGTCCCACCCGTGGTTTGAAGTTGTTTTCCATTAACCAACCGGCCAAAGCATCCGAATCCGTGAGAGCGCGCCAAACATCTTCTGGCCGATTCGGATAAACCATCTCGAAATTAAGATCTCTTTTCACGGTTTTTCCGGAGGTGCTCGCCCAGAGCACTTAGCTTCTCTGTCCAGAAGCGCTCGTATAGGGCAACCCAGTCATAGATTTGTTCCAATGGCTTAGGTTGGAGCTGGTAAAGCCGCTCTCTGCCGACGCGTCGCGCGCGCACCAGCCGCGTTTTGAGCAGTATGGCTAAATGCTGCGAAATAGCAGGACGACTCATGGCGAACCGTTCGGCGAGAGAATTGACCGGCTCTTCACCTTGCGCTAGAAGATCAAGTAGCGCGCGTCGTGTAGGATCCGCCACGGCGTAAAATACGTCCCCGCCGAAGCGCGACATCGGCCGTTTGACCACACGGACGTCCTTGGTGCGGCTCGTAAGCATCAGCTTACAGCTTTATACGTAAGGCTGCGCTTACCTGTCAAGATCGAAGTTGGGCTGGTGCTAGCGAGTTGACCGAGGCGATCTGGAAAACACAATGCACATAGCTTACTTTGGGGCGGCGATCAGGAAGATAAATCCATTCACAGTGTAGGTGACTTTGCCGTTGCCTGCGGCGAAAGGTTCTACTGCTTCACCGCGGACTTTTTCGATTGCGACTAGCAGCTTCGGCAATTGCGAAGGATCGGCTATCGGAGCGTTGTGGGAGGGCAGGACTAGGTGGATTTTAGGCGCCAGCGCCGCGATTCGCGTGATGGACTGGACGTAAGCGTCGAGGTCAGTTTCCGGGCGGTATAGCCAGATTGGTCCCGGGTAGAAATTATCTCCGGTAAATAAGAGGCCATTTTTGCGGTCGAGCAGGCAAATCTCATCCGGCGTGTGGCCGGGCGTCGAGATTATTTCCAGGACTCGGCCGCCTAGATCGACTGTGTCGCCGTCGTGAATCAAGTGAGTGATGTGGAAGGGGCGCGTGGCGTAGGACTTCGCGTCAAAATCAGCGGGGAGCTGGCCGCAAACCGATCCCGGAGCTAGCTCGGCTTGCGCGTCGGCGGCGGAGCCTTTCGCATTGGTGCGCGTGAAGTCAGTATCCATGCCATAAATTTCGTCGAATTCCCAGTTGTCGCCGACGTGGTCGTTGTGCGTGTGCGAATTCATAACGGTGATTGGCAAAGGCGTGAGCGAAGTGACTACGCGCTTGATATCGCCAATGCCGAGACCGGTATCGAACAGTACAGCGCGCTTGTCGCCCAGGATCAGGAAGGAGATTACTTCTTCGAACTGATGTGGCTCGTAAATCGCGAAAACTCCTGGCGCGACTTTGTAAACTTCGAACCAAGGATCGGCTGACGGCACGCGTTCGAGGGTTTTGTATTGCGGGCGAGGAAGTTGTTTGCACCAGTCGGGCGCCATGTTGCTATTCGGGGACTGCGCGCACACAGGCAGCGTGGCGATAATTAATACAGCCAGCGCGAGAGCCATGAGGCTCAACTTGTTTCTTCGGCTCATCAACATGGGAGAAAGATTATAGCGCCGATTTCTGCTTTGACCCGAACCTACATCTGAGAAGGAACTGGAGCGAGAGATTTAAATTCTGCGCGGCGACTCGGACGCCGGCGGCCAGGAAGGCGTGTCTTTATGCGAGGAAGGTCTACGAGCAGGATCGTCCATGGCAGGGTAATGCTGAAGCAGCAGCGCAACTTTTCAGCGAGAGCCCGAATTCAACTGGCTTTCAGAACAGGCTCGGGCGCGGTCTAACAGGAGTGCGCGTTCGCGTGCGTTGCGCGTTAGCGATGCGGCGCGCTGGAACTCCGCCCTGGCTTCGGATAAGCGGCCGAGCTTGAAAAGAAAATCGCCCCGGACACTGGGCAAGAGGTGATAGGCCTTCAGAGACGGCTCCGAGACGAGTGTGTCAATGATCTGGAGACCCGCTGCGGGACCGTAGGCCATGGCGACTGCGACCGCGCGATTCAGTTCCACGATGGGTGACGGAGTGAGCTGGGCGAGTTCTTCGTAGAGCGTGACGATGCGCGGCCAGTCTGTCTCCTGCGGCAAACGCGCACGCGCGTGGCAGGCAGTGACCGCAGCCTGCAGCGCGTAGGGGCCAGGCGCGCCGCCAAGCTTCTCCGCACGCTCGAGCGCCGCGAGACCACGGCGTATGAGCAATTGATCCCACAACGCGCGGTTTTGATCGAGCAGCAGGATGGGCTCTCCCGATGCGCCCGTGCGTGCGCGGGAACGCGACGCCTGAATCTCCATCAACGCGACGAGCCCGTGGACTTCCGGCTCCTCCGGAGCTAGCTCTGCGAGGATACGACAAAGTCGAAGCGCTTCTTCGCAGAGCGCGGGTCGCATCCAGTCGTCACCGGCGGTCGCCGAATAGCCTTCGTTGAAGACGAGGTAGATCACCTCAAGCACCGATGAGAGACGCGCAGCAAGTTCGGGCCGGCGCGGGACCTCGAAAGGGACACGCTCGTCGGCGAGGGTTCGTTTGGCGCGGACGATGCGCTGAGCGATCGTCGGTTCCGGTGCAAGGAAGGCACGCGCAATCTCTTCGGTCGTCAGTCCGCCGAGCAAGCGGAGAGTGAGCGCCACGCGCGCTTCAGTAGAAAGAACTGGATGGCAGGAGATGAAAATGAGACGCAACAGGTCGTCGCCGAATTCATCGTCAATCGCGGTGTGCAGATCCTCCACGGCCATCTCCTGTTTGGCCTCCAGCTCGCGGCCAAGTTCCTGATGCTTGCGCTCAAGGAGTGTGTTGCGGCGGAAATGGTCAATGGCGCGATGCTTGGCGGTGGCCATCAGCCAAGCGCCGGGATTGTCCGGGACGCCCGACTCCGGCCACTGCTGAAGGGCGGCAACGAGCGCGTCCTGCGCGAGTTCTTCGGCAAGGCCCACATCGCGGACGATGCGCGTGAGTCCGGCGATAATTCTGGCGGACTCGATCCGCCAGACTGCGTCGATTGCGCGATGTGCATCGGTCGTCGTCACGACTACCGATAACACCACGTTCAATCCTTGAGCGCAAGCCAGCGTGACGTAGAATATTTTTTCACTGCCATCGACACGAACGAGTGCGCCTACGTTTGGGGGTCGAAGGCTTCTGGTCCTAATACTTGGCGGACCTCCGTCTCGCCCTCCCATCCCGGCCAGTACTTCTTGTGAAGCTCCATGAACTGCTTCGCGCCTTCGATTGCTTCTTCTTTCGATTTCAACTCGAACATCGCGAAGCCGCCGACGACTTCTTTGGACTCGGTGAAAGGTCCGTCGATCGCGGTTACCTGACCGCGAGAAAGCCGCACGCAAGTACTTTTCGCAATCGGGGACAGGCCGCCGCTTTGGAGCATCGTGCCGGATTTGGCCGCCTCTTCGCCGAGCTTGGCCATCGCGTCCAAAAAGTCCTTGGGGGGAGGACCGGGGTTTTCGCCGTGCTTGACCAACATTAGGAATCGCATTGTTATGTCTCCATTCTGATTAGGATTGTGAGCCCGGCCGCCGGCCGGACCTCGACCGGCTGAACCCGCGCTCTACTTACACGTCGAACCAGGAACAGCAAAATCGACAGGATGTGCAGCAATTTTTTGGCAAGGTTCTTTGGTTTCGCCTATCTGACTATGACGCAAAAATACGGTTCCTCCGATAACGACCAGCACGGGCCAGAACGATATTAGTATGTGATACAGGTCCCGCAAAAACTGCTGGTGATCGAAAAAATAGGCCTGTAAGGCGTGCGAGGCCGCCAAGCCGACTGCGATCAGTACCCCTAGGGTGTTTGCCGCCCCGGCGGAAATGCCAAGGAGACGGCTCAACTGAGCAGCGGCCTCAGCCAGATGGTTATACAGAAGGAAGGTTCCGAGGCCAATGAGCGCCAAACCCGCGATGGATTTTAGATTCCGAAAGAGCTTTTGCTGCTTTGCCATAACCGCCTCCTAACGTGTACTTCTTCCTCTACTTGAACGTCGAACGAGAGGGTGCGTAATCGACAGGTATAGAATTTTCCTAAAGAGTTGTGTGGCGGAAGCGCCGTGCCCAACCGCGAACCGAGCCGGTTCCGAATAACTGCCGTATGCTGCTCTATTCGAGTTGGTGGAGGCGGTCTAGGAGCTTTTGATGTTCGATCTGGCGGGATGCCAGGGTGGCGCGGAGGTCTTCGACGATTTTGGCGGGGGCTTTGCTGATGAAGGTTTCGTCGGCCAGGCGGCTTTGTTTAGAGGCGATGTCTTTTGCCAGACGGTCGATTTCTTTTCGCAGGCGCGCAATCTCGACGTCTTTGTCGATAGCGTCACCGTATGCAATGCGCAGGTCGAATTGCGACGTGGAACGGACGGCTGCGCCCGCGCCATCCAGGCGGTTGGACGAAATATTCAGGGCGGAGAGCGTAGCCAGGCGCGCGAGCGGTTCGGCATTCTGTTCCGCGAGCTTGCGGATTGCGGAATCGCTGCTTGAAAAGTCAGCGGGAATCTTGCGTTTCTGATCGATCTTCATTTCGGAGCGAATGTTACGCGCGGCAGTGATGATTTCCTGCAAGCTTGCGAATTCTTTTTCGGCTGGCGCGTCGATCCAGTTCGAGCGGGGCTCGGGGAATTTGTCGAGCGCAATGGAACGAGCGCCCTCTGGTTGCGGCAAGCGGTGCCACAATTCTTCGGTGAGAAAAGGCATGATGGGATGCAACAGGCGCAGAGCTGCTTCCAGTGCGGCGAAAATATTGCGCCACGCAGCAACCGCGACTGCGCGATCAGGCGATGCGAGCTGCGGCTTGACCCACTCGATGTACCAATCGCAGAAATCCCCCCAGAAAAATTGATAAATCGCCTGCGACGCTTCGTGGAAACGAAAATCCTGCAATGCGCGGCTGGCTTGTTCCGACACCGCGGCGAGTCGAGCGAAAATCCAGCGGTGAATGAGGCCGTCTTCGCCGGGGATCGCGTAGGGCGCTTTTGCACGAATTTCTGGCGCGGCTAGTTCTTCCAGCGTGATTCCGGCCGCGGCTTCGGCCTTCTCGAGATTCACGAACAGGAAGCGGGCGGCATTCCAAATTTTGTTGGCGAAGGCGCGAGCGCCCAGGATGCGGTCTTCGCTCAAAATAATGTCGGTGCCGGGGGCGGCCATGCTCGCCAGCATGTAGCGCAAGGCGTCGGTGCCGAATTTCTGAGTCAATTCCAGCGGATCGACTCCGGTGCCTTTGGTTTTGGACATCTTTGCGCCTTCGGCCGTGCGGACGAGAGAATGGAGATAGAGGCGGCGAAAGGGAATTGTGGATGCAGGATCGTTCGCACTTTTCAGAGATGCGGAAGATGGTGTCTCTTTTTTCTGTGGGACAGCACTAGCGTCGGAGACTTCCGCGGGTTCGAAGCGATTTCCGCTCAGTGGAAGGCTCATCATGATCATGCGCGCGTCCCAGAAAAATAAAATGTCGTAGCCGCTGATCAAAAGGCTGGTGGGGTAATAAGTGCGCAGGTCATCGGTGTCGTCGGGCCAGCCGAGCGTGGAAAAGGGCCAGAGGCCGGAGCTGAACCAAGTGTCGAGGACGTCTTTGTCTTGCGTAAGTTTCCCGCCGCCGCACTTGGGACATTTTGTGGGGACGCCTGCGGCGCGCGCGTGGCCTTCCACAATTTCCACGCGCGAATCCAGGGCGGGAACCATTTCTTTGCAGTCGGCGCAATGCCATATGGGGATGCGATGGCCCCACCACAGCTGGCGCGAGATGCACCAGTCGCGAATATTTTCGAACCATTGCAGCAAAATCGCGCGCTGATTGTCGGGGACAACTTCAATCAATCCGTCCAGAACAACTTTTGCGGCAGGCTCGGCGAGCGGCTTCATTTTCATGAACCATTGCGTGGAAACGCGCGGCTCGACGATTGCTTTGCAACGGTCGCAGGTGCCCACGGAATGAGTGTGCTCGGTAACTTTTTCCAGCAGGCCCAATTTTTCCAGGTCGGCGATAATTCGCGCGCGCGCCACGAAACGTTCCAGGCCAGCGTAGGGGCCGGCGGCTTCGTTCATGTGCGCGTCGTCGGTCATCACGTCAATTTGGGGAAGATTGTGGCGCTTGCCCATCTCGAAGTCGTTGGGATCGTGCGCTGGAGTGATTTTCACCGCGCCGGTGCCGAATGCGCGATCGACGGAGGCGTCGGCGATGATGGGAATCTCGCGATGCATCAGCGGCAGCAAGACTTTTTTGGCGATTAAGTGCTGGTAGCGCTCGTCGTCAGGATGCACGGCGACGGCAGTATCGCCCAACATCGTCTCGGGGCGCGTGGTGGCGACGATGAGATGCTCTTTTGTTCCGGCGACGGGATAGCGGATGTACCACAAATTACCGACGCGCTCGTTGTGAACCACTTCGAGGTCGCTGATGGCGGTGAGGCAACGCGGACACCAGTTGACCATGTAGCGTCCGCGATAAATCAGACCGTCGCGGTAGAGGCGCAAGAAAGCTTCGAGCACCGCGCGATAGAGCGCAGGCTCCAGAGTGAAACGCTCGCGCGTCCAATCGCAGGATGCGCCGAGGCGAATCATTTGTTCCTTGATCACGCCGCCGCTTTCCGCTTTCCATTTCCAGACGCGGCGCTCGAATTCTTCGCGGCCGAGATCCTGGCGCTTGATGCCTTCTTTGGCGAGCATGCGTTCGACAACGAACTGCGTGGCGATCCCGGCGTGGTCCATGCCGGGGAGCCACAGCGTGCGTTCGCCGCGCATGCGATGCCAACGAACGAGCGTGTCAATTTGCGTGTGCTCGAGCATGTGGCCGATGTGTATCGAGCCAGTAACGTTGGGCGGAGGAAGAGCGATGGAGAATGTGCGGCCGCTGCCATCGCCGGAATTTTCAGCGCGACATAATTTTTCGTCGAACCAGGTTTTGGCCCAGCGCTGTTCAATTTCCTGCGGCTCGTAGGCTTTTGGTATTTCTCTCGGCATCATTTCCCCAAACTAAACGCGCGGCGGCGGTTTCCGTACGCCACACACGCTTTAAAAACGAGACTACTGACGGCGTGCTGTGCGTCGCGCAAAGAATCCATCAATCTTAGGGGCGGATGCGCTGCGCGTCAAATCGTCGCCGGTGTTGAGTTGCGCCACGGTTTTGCTGTGGTCAACGGCGATGTTACGATTCCAACTCCCGAAAACGGGAGACGAGGGCACATGGAAAAGAAGAATTTCCTGTTCGTATCTTTGACCGGGCTGATCGGTGACATCGCCTGGCAAATTGCGAAAGAGGGTCACGAGGTCCGCTATTTTATTGCCGATAAAAAAGAGCGCGATATCGCGGACGGATTCGTGGCCAAGTCGAAAGATTGGGAGAAAGACAAGGAGTGGGCGGACATTATCGTGTTCGACGACACGCTGGGGCAGGGCGAGAAGGCCCAGGCGCTGCGCAAGGAAGGAAAAATCGTAATTGGCGGCACCGCTTACAGCGACAAGCTCGAAGACGACCGCTCGTTTGGGCAGGAAGAACTGAAAAAGGCCGGCGTGAACATTATTCCCTACGGCGAGTTTGAATCGTTCGATGACGCGATCGAGCACGTCACGCAGAATCCCGGCCGCTACGTGATCAAGCCAAGCGGCGAAGCGCAGAATATTAAGCGGCGGCTGTTCGTTGGCGAAGAAGACGACGGGCAAGACGTGATACGAATGCTCGAAGCTTACAAGAAGGCGTTCGCCGACGAGATCAAAGTGTTTCAGTTGCAGCGGCGCATGATTGGAGTAGAGGTGGCTGTCGGAGCTTTTTTCAACGGCAAGAGCTACATATATCCAGTGAATATTAATTTCGAGCACAAGAAACTTTTTCCGGGAGATATTGGTCCACCGACGGGTGAAATGGGGACGTCCATGTTTTGGACTGGGCCGAACCAATTGTTCAATGAGACGCTTCTGAAAATGGGGCCCAAACTCGCCGAAGAGGGCTATGTGGGCTACATCGATGTGAATTGCATCGTGAATAACAACGGCATTTATCCGCTGGAGTTCACCGCGCGGTTTGGCTATCCGACCATTAGCATTCAGCAAGCCGGGATGATCACGCCGATTGGTCAGTTCTTTTGGGATTTGGCGAACGGACTGGACCCCAAGCTGAAAGTTCGCAGCGGATTTCAGATTGGCGTGCGGATCGTGGTACCGCCGTTTCCGTTTGACGACGATGAGACTTTCGAAGCTTTCTCCAAAAATTCCGCAATTGTGTTCAAGAAGCCGCCTGCGGATGAAACGCATATTGAGGACGTAAAGCAGCTCAACGGCCAGTGGCTTATCGCGGGAACTTCCGGCGTGATCCTGATCATCGTGGGGACCGGGCAAACCATGAAACAGGCGAAAGCGCAGGTGTACTCGCGCATTAAAAATGTTTTGATTCCGAATATGTACTACCGCACGGACATCGGCGACCGTTGGGAAGAAGACAGCGACCGGTTGCACAACTGGGGCTACTTGCGGTAGCGGAACTTAGTTCCTTGCGGTAAGGGCCAAATTAGAATTGTTTCTTCAGCTTGCGCACATTGGGTTGCAACGAATTCGTTTCCGACAGATAATCTTTTTGCCCAGTCCGACGCGTTTTGCTCTCGCGTCAAGAAATCTTTTTGCAAAATGTGATGCTCCGTTTTCACACAAAAACCTTTCACATTCGGGTCCGGCCTAAAACAAGGAGGCGTCCTTGATTTCATTCACTGTTAATGGCAAGCCAGTTAGCGTGGAGGATCCGCCATCCACTCCGCTGCTGTGGGTCATTCGAGATTCGCTAAACCTTACCGGGACGAAGTTTGGCTGCGGGATGGCGCTCTGCGGCGCTTGCACCGTCCACATCGACGGGCAAGCCGTGCGCTCGTGCGTGGCTCCCGTTTCGCGCGCGGAAGGGAAGAAAGTTACGACCATTGAAGGAATTTCCCCCGACCTTACGCATCCGCTGCAACAGGCTTGGATTGAAATTGACGTTCCGCAATGCGGCTACTGCCAGTCGGGGCAGATCATGAGCGCAGCGGTTCTCTTGGCGGAAAAGGCTGCGCCTACCGATGAGGACATTGACGAAGCCATGTCCGGAAATATTTGCCGCTGTGGCACATATCCGCGCATCCGGCGCGCCATTCATCGCGCAGCGGAAATCAAAGCGCAGAAAGGTGCGAAATGACGGTCGCTACGCGAATGAAGCGGCGCGATTTCTTGAAGACGGGAGCGGCACTCAGCGGCGGCTTGCTCTTGAATCTTTATGTGCCCGACTGGGCGCCTGCGCGCGCGGCCCAAGCATCGAGCAAGCCGGTTGCCTTGAACGCGTTCGTACATATCAGCAGCGATGATTGGGTGACGGTAATCTCGAACCATTCGGAGATGGGGCAGGGAATTTATACTTCGCTGCCGATGTTGATCGCGGAAGAACTGGAAGCTGACTGGAGCAAAATTCGCGTGGAATCATCGCCTGTGGCTGCGGTCTATAACCACACTGTATTCGGCATCATGATGACTGGCGGCAGCACGACGACGAATTCCGAGTACGATCGTTTTCGAAAAATGGGCGCAATGGCTCGCGTAATGTTGATTGACGCCGCGGCGCAAGGTTGGGGCGTGGACTCAGGAACCTGCCACGCGGAAAAAGGGTACGTGCTTCACGCTGCGAGCAAACGTCGCGCGTCGTTCGGCAGCCTCGCCGAGGCGGCTTCAAAAATAGAGCCTCCCAAAGATGTTGTGCTGAAGGATCCCAAAGACTTCACGATAATAGGCAAGCCCAAGCACCGGCTGGACACTCCTTCGAAAACAAATGGCGCCGCGCAATTTGGACTGGACGTTTATATTCCGGGCCTGCTGACCGCGGTGGTGGCGCGCGCACCGGTTTTTGGCGGGAAGGTTACGAGTTTTAACGCCGACAAAGCAAAAGCCGTTCCCGGCGTTGTAAATGTTCTGGAAGTGCCGTCGGGCGTGGCTGTGATCGCCAAAGGTTTTTGGCCGGCGAAGCTTGGGCGTGAGAAGCTCGACATTATTTGGGAGGAAGGTCCGGGCGCGCAAATCTCTACGGTGGCGATGCGCGAGCAGTTCGCGGCGCTGTCGAAGACGCCTGGCGCGGTGGCGAAAAAAGTGGGCGATCCCTCCGGAGCGCTTGCGGGAGCCGCAAAAACAATTACGGCGGAGTTCGAAGTGCCTTATCTTTCGCATTCCATGATGGAGCCGCTGAACACGGTGGTGGATTTGCACGAAGATCACTGTGAGATCTGGAGCGGCACACAATTTCAAACTGGCGATCGAGCTGCGGCTGCCAGAGTGGCGGGTCTGAAGCCGGAGCAGGTGGACATCCACACCACGCTGCTGGGTGGAGGATTTGGACGCCGCGCGAATCCTGCATCCGATTTCGTCACCGAGGCTGTGCAGGTGGCGAAAGTTGCGAAGGCTCCGGTGAAAGTTGTGTGGACGCGCGAAGATGACATTCGCGGCGGCTGGTATCGTCCGATGTGGTACGACCATTTCGAGGCTGGCGTGGATGCCAGCGGAAATCCGGTGGCGTGGAAGCACACTATTGTGGGGCAATCGATTTTCGACGGCACGATGTTCGCCAGCTTCGGAATTAAGGACGGTATAGATTCTGCTTCAGTGGAAGGTGCTGCAGATATTATTTACACCATTCCAAATATTCAGGTGGACTTGCACAGTCCCAAGAACGAAGTGCCGGTGCAGTGGTGGCGCTCGGTGGGCCATTCGCACACGGGATTTTCGGTGGAAGCGTTTTTCGATGAAGTGGCGCACGCGGGCGGCAAAGACCCGTACCAGTTACGCCGCAGCCTTTTGGCTGGGCAGCCGAGGATGCTCGCGGTGCTGGACCTGGTCGCAGAAAAAGCGCATTGGAACGGGCCGCTTCCCGCGGGGCACGCGCGCGGTATCGCCACGCACTTTTCCTTCGATAGTTATGTGGCGCAGGTCGCCGAAGTCTCTGTGACGAAGGACGGCGCTGTGCGAGTGCATCGCATCGTGGCCGCCGTGGATTGCGGGCGCACGGTGAATCCGGATACGGTGAAGGCGCAACTCGAAGGCGGCATCATTTTTGGATTGACCGCGGCCTTGAAAACGGAAATTACTTTGGATAAAGGGCGCGTGCAGCAGCGGAATTTCCACGACTATCCGATGGTGCGCATGTTTGAGTCGCCGGAAATCGAAGTTTACATCGTTCCCAGCACGGAGCACCCCACCGGTGTAGGCGAGCCAGGAGTGCCGCCGGTTGCGCCAGCCGTAGCCAATGCGATTTTTGCTGCTACCGGCAAACGAGTGCGTCGCCTGCCGATTAAGCCAGAAGATTTGCGTTCTGCGTGAGATCTATTACGGGGACCTGAGATGGCGAAAAAAATAAAGCGGGGTGTTGTCGCGGGACTCTTTTTAGTCGGATTGGCCGGAGTGAGTGTTTCGGTTTGGTCCCAGCAATCCTCGTTTGCGAATACTGCTGGCACGTCGGCGAAGGCGCGTGCGTTCAGGGCAGGGAATTCGTCTGGTGCATCTGCTAGCGCAACCGCTTCGCCGGACGCGGATGCTGCGGCCGCGAAGGCCGCGTTTGAACGCGCCTACCCCGTCTTTGTTTCTCCCCGCTGCCAGAATTGTCATCCGGCGGGTGACGCGCCTCTGCAAGGTGACGACAGCCACGTGCACGCGCAATACGTGAAGCGCGGGCCTGATGGCCACGGCTTGTATGGAATGACGTGCCACACGTGTCATCAGGATGCGAATATTCCGGGAGCGAATATGCCGCCGGGAAATCCGAAGTGGGGTTTGCCGCCTGCGAAAACGAAGATGGTTTTTGTGGGGAAGACTGCGGGCGAGCTTTGCCGCCAACTAAAAGATCCCAAACTGAATGGCGGGCGCACAATCGCGCAGATTATTACGCACGTTTCTTCAGACGATCTTGTTGGCTGGGGTTGGAATCCTGGCGACGGGCGCACCTTGCCACCGTTGAGCCGTCCAGATTTTGCGGCCGCGATGCAGGAGTGGGCGAATGATGCAGCCGCTTGCCCGGATTAGCCTCCTCGCCGCATCCGAAACTTCTGCAAGGGTCGGTATCCGATCTCGGTCTTCTTAAACTTATCTGAGCGTATGTTTCGATTCCTCTTCGCTTGACACAGCGGAGGCGACCCGCCAGTATTCATCGTTTATTAAACTTCAATAAAACGGCGCCTCCTACACAACAGGGGAAACCAAGGCGCGTGGGATTCCGCTCGGGATGACGAGTTGGGGTGGAGCGCCGAACCGGACGTGCTCTACCCGGGCCTGTTGTCCTTTTACCTGTCCGTTTCCAATGTGTACGACACTTACGCACAAAGATGGCTGGCGAATATCTTGGGCGCGAACTCGTGGAGATCGTCCTTCATCGTTGGCGACCGCAGCACTTTTCAGAACTGCATTCAGCACCAGGTGGCAAACCTAGCCGGAGCGCTGAACGGAACTTCGGGCGGCACTCCGGTTCTTTAGGGAGCGTCAACAGAGGGCCCGGCCGGTTACTCGAGCTCCGGGTTTTTAGCCGGTGTCCGGCGGGAGGAGTGGACACCTTCAAGATTTTCAACGGGAACAATGGGAAGTTCGATGCGTCACAAGTAGCAGTGTACAAAGATAACGTGCAGTCGTTTAGCACCACCGAGCCGGGGATCGACTTGACGGCTACTTCATTTTTGATGTGGTCGTGGAGACTGGCAGGGCGCCCAAGCTTCTAGAAAATCGGATGGATAAAAATCCGCAAAAAAGTGGGGAACTAAATGCGTGGATATAACCGTGTTGCGTTTTACCTAGGGCTTATCGGTCTTTTTTAGAAAGCTCGCTGTGAACCAGGTTCTCGACCAGTGGTTTCACGCCCTGCGAAAACAATTCCTGTAGATGCGGCTGAAGCTTTTCAAGAACTTTGCGCACCACTTCGTCAACTGCGTGGTCGTCGTTAGCTTGCGCGTGTGTTTCAACAGGCTGGTGTGACGGCGAAGCAGGCGGTGGCATCAGGAACGGAATGCCCGCAAGAGCTTCGCGATTCGGCGGCGGTAGAGTAGGAATGCGTTCGCTGAATTCCTCTACTCCAGCAGATTGCGAAGCTGGCTCGAATACGGAAGGTTCTAGGTGCTCGAGCAGGGCATCGGGTTGCCGGTCCTGCTGCTCCACGGAAGCCGGGAGAATGTGTTGCGCCGGTTCTGGAGCGGGTAAGTATGGAGACGCCTCGCTGTGCTCTTCGTCAACCAAGAGCGGTTCGGGCGACGGATGGCTTGACGTGTCGTGATCCTGAAGATCGGCGTCAGCCGGGGCTGGAACGAGATCCTGGGCCTGTTCTTGCGTGTTGTTCGGCTCGGATGCGGCCTGCGGTTCTTCGACTTTGGCGGCTGTCTCTCGCGATTCTTCTGACGCGAAGTGATAGGAAGACTTCGGCGTTTCCGGCGAAGTAGCGAAGAAACGCTCTTCTAAGTCGGCGTGCTTGCTGAATTCAAAATCGTCTTCTTGTTCTGATGATTGATGCAATGGTTCTTCGGCGCGAACTGCGGGTTCGTTGCCGTTGCCGTGATTCTCTGAAGAAAATTCGGCGTGCGCCGTCGTTGATTTCGCTTCCGGCTCGGCTTGCGTTGTTGAGCTCGCGTGCGTGGAAGGAGCGGAAAGGTTCGACATCCAACCGCCATCGGGATATTCGGAGGGCGGGGGAGCCATCATGTCCATCCACTCGGTTGCGCGCGAGGCTGGGACCGGGCTGGGCGCGGGCTCGACGTTGCTTTCAGGTTGTTGTTGCTGAGATTCCTGGCGAACTTCTTCGCGTACGGGTTCTTTTCTTTCAAAGGATGCCGCAGCCAGGGCAGGCTCAGATTGAGGCTCGGGCTCCGGCTCGCGCAGCCACTTTGCGTGTGAAGTTTGCGGCGCATCTTCGACCGGTGAGGCTTTGTCAAACGCGTCAGAAGCCTGGTCTTCGGCCAGTATTGGCATTTCTAACGAATGGCTGGAGGGGAAAGAAGCCGGTTCGTCGCGATGTTGGGGCGCTTCTTCTTCGTCAGAAAATTTTTCGTTGCGAATGTGTTTCGGCGGCACGTCCTTCTCAGAAGGAAACGAGCTCGGGTTGTAATCGTTATCTACAGGCTCGACCGAGTCTTGCGCTACGTTCTCGGGGACTTCGAAGTCCGCAGCGTTACGGCGCCAGTCGCTGACAGTAGCGACATTGTCGAAGTCATCGGTCTCCGCCTCAGCGGCCACCGGAGCCTTCGCCGTTTTCGAGCTCTTGGCGCTCTTGGATTTCTTTGAGTGCTTCTCTTCCTCTTCTTCCTCATCGTCGTCGCCGGCGAGAGCGCGCACGCCTTTTCCGAAACCATAGATCTGCGCAGCCTCTTCCGGGGTGGGCTCGGGAAATTCAGGCAGCGGCTTCGGTTCAACGCGTAGGGGAGCTTCGAGCATTTCAGGAGGTGGCGGCGGCTCGGCGATTACTTCTTTCTGTTTCGCCATTTCAGCCGCAACACGCGGATTCTTTTCCAGAACCTGCATGACCATGGCAATCAGCGGGTCAGGCGGGACAAAAGGTTTTTTCAGAACTCCGTCAGCGCCCACGCGACGGGCTTCTTTTTCGTCGAGCGGATCAAATGCGCCAACCAGCAGAATCACGGGGATGTGCGCGAAACGCGTGTCTTTCTTCACGTACTCGCATACCTCGTAGCCATTGCGAACGGGCATGAAAACATCAGCAAGAACAAGGTCGGGATTCACATCGGGCAAGCGCCGAACGGCGGCTTCGCCATTGCCGACGGCAACCACATCGATGCCGCGCTCTTCCAGCGCCAGCGTGACCATTTTCTGGATATTGGAATTGTCGTCTGCAACCAGAATTCTGGGCACTGTATTCCCCTGGAGGCGGCCCGGATGGCGACACGCCCACGCCTTTCACTATGTATTGCAGCACTGGGAAACGTAGGCGTCAACAAACTCGAAGGACAGGAGTGCTACAGTTGTCAGCAGGGTGTTAACAGGTAGTTACCAGGGCAGCAGCTTCTTCACGCCCTTCTTTTTCTTGCTGGAGGACTCTTGTTTGGGGTCGGCTTTGTCCGCTTTAGCCGCATCGCTCTTGGACTGGGCGGCTGGTTTCGTAGCCGTTCCTGCAGGAGCTGTCCCGGCCGCTGGTGGCGCGCTGGAGTTGGATACGGGCGCCGTGACAGGCGAGCCTGTGGCGGTGCTGCTTGGAATCGCTTCTCTCGGAGCAGACGGATCGGCTGATGCGCCGGAGCTATTTGTCGCCGGCTGCGTCGGGGCCAGCAGCGGAACGCTGCTGGAGGGGGCTAGGGTTGAGCCGGAAGACGGAGCCGGGGTTTCTGCGACCGGAGCGGATGCGGCGGCGGCGTTCGGGTCGTTTGGAGCCGCTACGATCTCAAATCCTACGCTATTGCCGGGTGCGGAAACGGCTGCAGCCCCGGCTGGCACTGTTGTGGCGTCAACCGGAGCAGCATCGCTGCTGCCTTGGTCCGTCCCGGCCGCTGCTGTGTCCGTTCCAGAAATCGTGAACGCTGGACCTTTGGCGCCGGGCTTCAGAATGTCCGTCGCTGAAATTGCATCGTTCGGCGGGTTCATCTGCGGAGTGCCGTTACGAGCCGCCAGCGAAACATCCGGGTTGCCTTTCAGCATCGACATGGGTGTCTTAATTATCGCCAATTGATGATGCTGCTCCCGGTATAGCTGTTCATTCTTCATCCGCAGATAGGCATCCGGATCGGCGGATGGAGCGGGCAAGCCCATCGATAGAAGGCGAGCGCGCGCATCCACTGCCCTTTTCGACAGTGGATAGTCCTGGAGAATGCGGTCGTAGCACTTTGCCGCCAGATCGCCCCAGTGATTTTTGTCGTCCTCGTTTTTCACGGATTGCTTCGCCTTGTAATAAATGTTGGCGAGCATCCACAGCGCTTCGTCGGTCTGGCTGTAAAGTGGATAGCGGTCGGTTGCTTCCACCAGGCGAGCAGCAGCGGCGCGGTAATCCGCCTTCACATAATAATAACGCGCGATTTTGAATTCGCCGTCGCCCAACACTTCTTGAACTTCGCGCAAATACTGTTCCGCCTTGGGCAGCAGCGGGCTCTGCGGATATTTTAGGATGAACGCCTGGAACTCGTCTTCCGCCGCTTGCGCTTGCGTGGAATCGCGATCCGCCTTTTCCATCATGCGGTAGTGCGCCATGCCGACTTGCATTTGTGCGTAGGCCGCTTCGTCGAGAAAGGGAAAGAAGGTAATGAAGTCTTTGTACTCGGAAATCGCTTGGGTGGTGTTCGATGTGCCGCCCTCTTTGTAATATGAATCGGCGACGGAAAGCTTGGCCTTGGCCAGGTACTCGCTATCAGGATACGTGTTAATCAGGGTCTGGAGCGCGAGGCGCCCTTCGGTGTAGCGCCCAGCTTTCAGATCGTTTAGCGCGCGGTCGTACAGGACTTTGTCGGGTTCCGCAGAAGCGTCCACAACAGGCTTCGCCGCGGGCGCTTTTTTCTTGGATTTCGCTGGCAGAATCGCCTTCTTTTTTGGCGCGGGTTTTGGCGTTGGCGCCGGCTGGGACGTCTGCGGCGTGCTCTGCGGAGCCGGAGCCGTTACTGGCGCACCTTGGTCCTGTTGCGACGTCTGTGGAGATCCGTCGGCGGGCTGTTGCGCCTTGGCCGCGGGGCACAATTCCAGAGAGAAGAAAGCACCCAAAGCCAGGATTACAAGACAGCCTGTGTATCTGAAGTTTCCTGCCAGTGTACTCTTAATAACGGCCCCCAAAATCTTGCGAATCTTCAAACTTTCTGGCTCAGGGCTTCGCTTGCAAGCTTACGCAACTGACGCGTGGCTCCCGCCGGATCGCTTGCGTGAAAAATTGAAGTCCCCGCAACAAACGTATTTGCGCCAGCCTGGGCAAGCTCGGCGACGTTTTCCAGATCGACGCCTCCATCCACCTCAATCCGGAAGCTGGCATTATATCGCGAGCGCCACTGATTGAGTTGCCGAATTTTTTCCAGCGCGCCGCGAATAAATTTCTGCCCACCGAACCCCGGATTCACCGACATCACCAACACGGTATCCAGCTTATCGAGGACTTCGCTCAACATCATCACCGGAGTGGCGGGATTGATCGCTGCGCCGGCTTCGGCTCCATGTTCGCGAATCATGGCCAACGCGCGGTCCAGATGCACCGTGGACTCTTCATGGATCAAAACGCGGCTCGCTCCCGCGCGAACGAAGTCCTCAATGTATTCCTCGGGTTGCTCGATCATCAGATGCACATCGAGGGGCAAATGGGTTGCCTTGTGCAGCGACTCTACAACCGGAATTCCGATGGAAATGTTGGGGACGAAGTGGCCGTCCATCACGTCCACGTGAATCACGTCAGCGCCGGCTTGTTCTACCATGCGAATTTCTTCGCCGAGCCGAGCAAAGTTGGACGCCAGAATTGACGGAGCGATCTCGATGCGCGCGTGGGTCATGCGGTCAGGTGGATTTTAACATAAGCAGGTCGAGGTTACGGTGCGATGCTACTCGGCAAGCTGCAGCTCGATCGTCGAATTGGCGTCAACCTTGGCGCCGTGAGCCGGAGTTTGCGACGCAACTGTTCCATGCAGGATGCCTGGGAACGGCGAAAATGTGAGCTTCGACACTTTTAGTCCCGAGCCATTCAATTTTGATTCAGCCTCCGCCAGCGAAAGGCCCACCATTTCCGGCATCACGTAAGCGGGCGGCCTAGATCCCAAGGAAACCAGCAGATCGATATGCGGACTCGTTATATCGGAGTTGCCGGGCGCGGGTTCTTGCTGGATCACGGCGTCGTTCTCGCCTAACGGCAGGTACGCGCTGGACACTTCGCCCAACTGCAACCCACTGCGCAGCATCTCGATGCGCGCCGCACGCAAGCTGTGATCCACCAGTGCGGGGATCGTCGCTTTTTGCGGGCCGAGGCTCAACATCACGTGCGCGAATTGTCCTGTTTTTACGCGTGAGCCGGGCGCGGGGCTTTGTCTCACCACCGTATCGACGGGCAGGGGATGGTAGATGCGATCTTCCACCTTGATGCCGACGCCACGACTTTGGAGAGTGTGTTGCGCCTCCACGGCTTTCATGCCGACCACCTCAGGCATGGCCACTTCGCGGCCCTGTATCGCGAAGCGCACGGCAGTGAGCGCGCTCAGAAATGCCACCGAGGCCAGAATGAACGCCAGCAGCGACATTCGAAAGACCCATTGCAGGCGGTCCCGCAGCGTCATTGCTTCGCTCCTCCGTTTATAAAGCGTAACACGCCAGGCGCGAGGTGCTGGCGCTTCTTTGCGTTAAGTGTTTTTAAGTTTCACCCTATTTTTTCTGTAGCAGCGCAGCAAAGAAGCCGTCGGTTTGATACCCGCCGGGCGTCGTGTGAAATTGGCCGGCATCGTCGAAAAGGTTCTTTGGTTCGATTCCGCCGGTGAGGTGCGGAGCGATGGATAGCGCTGCTTCACTCGCCGTCAGGCGCTTTATGTTGGGCAGGCCGCGGAGGACCTCGGTAATTACATTTTCGTTTTCTTCTGGCTCGAGCGAGCAAGTGGAGTACACCAGGCGGCCAGGCGCTAGTTGGTTGAGCGCCGAGGTCAACAATTCGACTTGCACACGATTGAGTTCGCTCAATTGTTCCGGCTTCAGCCGCCACCGAATTTCCGGATGGCGCGCGAGAGTTCCAGTGCCTGAGCAGGGTGCGTCGAGGAGTATGCGGTCGAACTGAATGCCGAAGGGCAGCGCGGTCGCAGCGTCCAGTTCCACGATGCGAACGTCGCTCAGATGAAGCCGCTTGAACTGTTCGCGCATGGCTCGCAGACGGTGCGCGTGGCGATCGGCGGCCACGATCAATCCGTTTTTCCCAGCGCGTCGCGCCAGGGAAGGCGTTTTTCCTCCCGGAGCAGCGCACAAATCCAGGACGCGATCTCCCGCCTGTACCTCGAGAAGCAACGGAATCGTTTGCGAGGCTTCGTCTTGAATCGAAATGTCGCCACGCCGAAATGCTTCGGTGCGAGTCGGGCTGCCGCCGGTTACCGCGAATGCCGGCTGCAAGAAGCAGCCTGGATCCACGCCGAGTCCGGATTTTCGCAAACTTTCAAGAATTCCCTCGCGACGCTCGGGGTGATGCAACGAGCACGCCAGCCGCGGCGTTCGATTGTTCGCCTGCAGCAGAGAAGTGGTCTGCATTTCGCCAAGCCGTGCGAGCCAGCGTTCTACTAACCAAGCCGGATGCGAATGCAAAATTGATAGCCGCTCAGTGAGCGAGATGTCCGCGGGCAGGAATTTCTGCGGCGGTTCCTTCGCTTCCGCTGCCAAACGCCGCAGGACTGCATTCACAAGTGAGGAAGCCGAAGATTTTCGCGCGCTTTTTACCAGTTCCGCAGACTCGTTTACGGCAGCGCGCGCGGGGACGCGTTCAAGAAAACGAAGCTGGTACAGGCCCATGCGCAACGCGATTGCCACCGGCAGATCCAGCCGCTCGACGGGCTTCTTCAGCGCGCGCTGAAGCAAAAAATCCAGAAGGCCGCGCCAGCGAAGAACTCCCAGAGCAATTTCCGTTGCCAGCGCCGCGTCGTCCGCTCGTACGCCCGCGCCAAGCTCTGTGTGCAAGACGTCGGTGGCGTACGCGGCCTCCCCCTCCACGCGTCGCAGCACGTCGTAAGCAATTTTTCTGGCAGCACTAACTGGCATTTATTTTTGGAGCGCTTTCAGATAATTAATTGAATTCGTCAAGCGAGACAAAACGAGTCGTCCGGCGCAGCAATTAACCGCCAAAGCGGTCGCCAGGAATCAGACGCGCGCCGTTTGCGAATTCCAGTGCGGTAACTCTCTTGCGTCCTTCGAGCTGTACAAATTCAAGGAGCAGCGCAGTCCCGTCGCCGCAAGCGACCACTACCTTAGCGTCGGCTTTGAAACTTTCTCCCGGTGAGCGGGACCCGTCCCTAGGGGAGCCTGGCATTCCGGCTGTCGCAGGCGGAGAAATCGGACGGCCCCAAATCGCGCAGTTTTTTCCGCGAAACGAACTGAATGCGCCGGGCCATGGCTGCAATCCGCGAATTCGATTGTAGATTTCCTGGGCGGATTGCGACCAATCAATTCTTCCTTCTTCTTTCTTCAGCGGCGGAGCAAAAGTGGCCTGGGAATCATCCTGCGGCACGCGCGTGATGGTTCCGCGTTCCAGGCCGCGCAAGGTTTCCGCCACAAGCGGCGCGCCCGCCTCTGAAAGCCGTGCGTACAATTCAGGCGCAGTTTCGTCCGGGCCGATCACCGTTTCAAATCTCAGCAGCTTAGGACCGCTGTCGAGACCTGCGTCGATATTCATGGTCGTCAGCCCCGTGCGTTTTTCGCCATTTATGATCGCGCGATGGATCGGCGCGGCCCCGCGATATTTTGGCAACAACGATCCGTGCAGGTTAACCCAGCCGAGCCGGGGAATTGCAATCAGCCTGGCGGAAATAATTTGCCCGTAGGCGATGATCACCACAGCATCCGGCGCAGTTCGCTGGAAGAATTCAAATGATTCTTCAGATTTGATTTTCTCGGGCTGATAAACAGTGATGCCGGCGGAAATAGCGGCGTCTTTTACCGGCGAACGCGACACGGCCAGAGCACGGCCGCGTGGCCGGTCAGGTTGTGTCACTACGGCTACGATCTGAAAATCGGCTTGCGCCAGTAGATAGCGCAGAGAAGGGACCGCGAATTCGGGTGTGCCGCAAAAAACAATTCTGAGCGGCACGCGCGCCCTACCACTCGCCGGCTTTTTTCATTTTGCGGATTTTGCGCTTGATCATGTCGCGTTTCAGCATGCTCAAATGCGTGATGAAGAGGATTCCGTTCAAGTGATCGATTTCGTGGCAAAAAGCGCGGGCCAGCAATCCTTCACCGCGCATTTCAAACTCTTTTCCGGTGGCGTCTTGCGCGCGTATGGTCACATATTGCGGTCGCGCTACGTGCGCGCGAAAACCCGGAACGGAAAGGCATCCTTCTTCTTCGCGCTGCTCTCCCTCCGCATGGATAATTTCCGGGTTCGCGCAGACGAGCTTGGCTTCGGCATTTTTACCGTTGCTTACATCAATGACTGTAATTCGCAATCCCAGCCCAATTTGCGGCGCTGCCAGTCCCACGCCCGACGCCGCGTACATGGATTCGAACATGTCGTCCACGAGTTTCTGCAGGTCGGCGTCAAAGTTCTCCACGCGCTTGGTGGGAGTCTCCAGGATCGGGTCGCCGTACTTTACGATCGGGTGAATCATCTTCGCTGCGTCATTCCTTGTGAGCTTGATTCTTATTCAAAACGCGTCGAGCTGTTGTTGGTACCCCTCATAGTTGCGGCGCATCTCTGGCATGGAATCCCCGCCAAACTTTTCCAGGAAACCTCCGGCCAGTTCCAGCGCAACCATCGCTTCACCGATGACGCCCGCAGCAGGCACCACGCAAACATCCGAACGCTCGTACGCTGCTTTCACCGGCTCTTTTGTTTTCAAATCGGCTGTTTGCAATGTGCGACGCAATGTCGAAATCGGTTTCAAATATCCACGAACCACGATGTCGCTGCCGTTGCTGATACCACCTTCGATTCCGCCTGCGCGATTCGAAGAGCGCGCAAATCGTTTGCCAGCCTGATCGTAACGAATCTCGTCCTGAACTTCCGAGCCATAGCTTCCTGCGTTTTCGATGCCTGTGCCAATCTCAACCGCTTTCACCGCTTGAATGGACATCACGGCGCGCGCCAGTTTTGCGTCCAACTTTTCGTCCCACTGCGCATGGCTGCCCAAACCTGCCGGAACTCCGCGCGCTACAACTTCAAAAACGCCGCCGACCGAATCGCCTTCCTTCAACGCGCGCTCCACTTCCGCCTTCATACGCGTTTCGGTGGCCGCATCCACACAACGCAACGGCGATTCCAGATTTTCGCACGCCGCAACGATTTCCGGCCAGTCGGCGACCCGGTCCAGTCGCACATGGCCCACCGCTGCCGTATGGCTCAGCACCGTAACGCCAAACTCGCCCAAGAGCAATTTCGCAAACGCGCCGGCCGCAACTCGCGCTGCCGTCTCGCGAGCCGAGGCGCGCTCCAGTATGTAGCGCGCATCATGGAAATTGAATTTCAACGCGCCAGCCAGATCAGCGTGGCCCGGGCGGGCTGCGGTGAGCGGACGCTGCGAATCTTCAGCGCCCTCGGTATCTTCCACCGGCAGCGCCTTTTCCCAGTTTTTCCAGTCACGATTTTCGATGCGTAACGCGATTGGCGCGCCGATCGTCTTGCCGTGTCGTACGCCTGCGAAAATCTCGGCTTGGTCTTTCTCGATTCGCTGGCGCGCGCCACGCCCGTAGCCGAGTTGCCGTCGATGCAGTTCGCGCTGAATAAAATCCTGGTCCACCGCGAGTCCAGAAGGCAAGCCGGAAATCCATGCTACCAGCGCTTGACCGTGAGACTCGCCCGCAGTTACAAATCGAAGCATTTTCTCCTGACCAACCCACGAGGCAAACCTAAACGCGCGAACGAAAGATTCTACCGGACACACTGACGCGCGTAAAGCGAGGGCCTGCGCCAGAAAGATGCCGCGTTCGTAAAAATGAGAGGTCTTACGATGCCAAAACTATTGGAGTCCTGTGTCTTTTAGTGTCCACACCATTTTGGCCGGCGCTTTTCGAGAAACGACGCAAGCCCTTCGCGAAAATCTTCCGTTCCGCGAATTCGCGCGTTCTCTTGCGTGGCCATTTCCAACTCCTCGCGCATACGGCTATCGTGGCTGATCAGCAGGCGCTTCGTCATGGCCAAGCTTACTGGGCTCGATTCGAGAAAAATGGTTGCAACTTCGCGGGCGCGTTTCATTAGATCTTCCAGCGGCACGATCTCGTTTACAAGACCCAGGCGAAATGCTTCGGCGGCATCAATAATGCGTCCGGTCAGCAAAAGATCGCGAGCGTGTTTCTCGCCCACCTGGCGGCGAAGCATCACCGAAACGAGCGCCGGAATAAATCCGATGCGCACCTCGGTATATCCGAAGTTCGCTTCGGGAGCCGCCAAAGTGAAATCTGAAAGGGTCGCTAGCCCGCAACCACCGGCAATCGCCGCGCCGTTCACGGCTGTGATGAGCGGCTTAGGGAAACCGTAAACGAGCTGAAACATTCTTGCCATGCGTCGCGAATCGGCAAGATTCTCTTCGTGGGTTTGTTTGTCGATGGCCTGAAGCGTCTCTAGGTCCATTCCGGAGCAAAAAGCTTTTCCCGCCCCCGTAAGGATTACGACGCGAACGGTGCTGTCCGCTTCCGCTGCGTTCAGCGCCGCGAAGAGCTCTTCAATCATCGGCGTCGAAATCGCGTTGCGTTTTTCAGGACGGTTTAAAGTTATCGTCGCGACCCGGCCGTCACGCTCGAATTTTAGAGTGCTGTATTCCAAGGTGCCCTCGGTTTCAGTTTACCGTCGGCGAAGTCATGGGATCGATCGTTTTTGGCTCATGGCTGTATTTTTCGCGTAGCTCGTCGGTCATCGCGCAAGCAACGGCAAGAGACTTCGTGTCAATGCCAGTGGAAACGCCGCGAGCAGAGAGCGTGGTCAAAATTGCTTCGGTGGGAATATTCCCCACCAGCTCGTCTCCCGCGAACGGGCATCCGCCCAACCCCGTCAACGCACCATCGAAGCGTCGGCATCCCGCTTCATACGCCGCCAAAACTTTTTCCGGAGCGTGCTCCGGACGGCTGTGCAAGTGAACTCCAATTTCAACTCCCGCCACGGCATTTTTCGACGCGTGGTAAAGGCGAGCCACGTCTTCGGGAGATGCCGTGCCAACGGTGTCTGCCAGAGAAACAATTCGTACGCCGACATCTTTCAGCCACACCAGCGTTTCTTCCACAACTTCCGGGCCCCATGGCTCGTCGTAGGGATTTCCAAAAGCCATGGAAATATAAATCACCAGATTTTTGCCGGCGGCCTTGGTGTCATTTTGCAGTTTCTGCACCAGCAAGCGAGTTTCCTCGCGAGACATGTTTGCATTCGCGCGCCGAAAATAGGCGGAGATGGAATACGGGTAGCCGATGGTCGTGACGCCGGGCGTGGCCAGAGCGCGTTCGAGGCCCTGCGCGTTCACGACAATCCCTATAATGTCCGGCGTATGCCCGGGAGTGGTCTGGCACTGGCCTAAGCCTTGCATCACTTCTTCGCTATCGGCCATCTGCGGCACGTGCTTGGGCGACACAAAACTCACCGCGTCGATGTGCCGAAATCCGAGCGCGAGCAAGCGGCTCAGGTAATGAACTTTTTCCTTCGTGGGAATAATCTGCCTCAGACCTTGCCAGGCATCCCGCGGACATTCAACGATGGTTACGTTTTCTGCCATATGTTTTAGTACCAAGGGCTCCGATAGATGTGAACCGCGTACCAAAGCGCCGAAATTCCACTAACAATGGAAATCGCCATGAGAAAAACAATTATCCGCGATATCGCGGCTTCCTTAGCATTAATAATCGTCAGAACCAGTGCGACTACAAGCCCGAGATAAGAGAGATATTGCGACACCTGATAAATGAACCACATTCCTGAATGAGAATTCGGGCCACCCTGCGAAATCACCCACGAGCATGCCCAGGCAAAGAAACACGGCGAAACAAGCAGCAAAGTGAAGAGTAGCGTGGTGACTCCGCCGCGCTTCGCAACCGCATTTTCCTCGTCCATTTAGGTTTGCAAGACGCCCGTCTTGAACTCAGCCACATGCGGATTCAATGCCGCCAATTCCAGCGCCTCGATTAACGCTTCGCGCGTGCGTGCGGGATCGATGATCGCGTCCACCCATAGGCGCGCAGCAGCGTAGCGAGGGTCGGTCTGGTGCTCATAGGTCGCACGCGTAGTTTCGTAAAGTTCCTTTTTCTCCGCGTCACTCAACTTTTTGCCTTCGCGCTCGAGCTGCTTGATTTTAATTTCGACGAGCGTTCCGGCCGCGGCGTCGCCACCCATCACGGCGTATCGCGCGGTAGGCCAGGCAAAAATAAATCTGGGGTCGTAGGCTTTTCCGCACATGGCATAATGGCCTGCGCCGAAACTGCCGCCGCAAATCACGGCAATCTTCGGCACCACGCTGTTGGCTACCGCGTTCACCATTTTCGCGCCGGCGCGAATGATTCCGCTCCATTCTGCTTCCTTACCCACCATAAATCCATTCACGTCGTGAAGAAAAATTAAGGGCACCAGATTCTGATTGCAATCAAGAATAAAACGCGCCGCCTTGTCCGCCGACTCGGTGTAAATCACTCCGCCAAATTCGATTCGCTTGTCGCCCGTGCCGGGCGCGGCTATGGTGACAGATTTTTTCTGGTTGGCCACGATGCCGACGGACCAGCCGCCGATGCGTGCGTAACCGCACAGCAGCGTCTGTCCGTATTCTGGGCGATATTCTTCGAATTCGCTCTGGTCCACAATGCGCGCAATAATTTCGCGCATGTCGTATTGCTTGCCCGCATCGGCCGAGAAAATTCCGTAAATCTCGTCGCCGGGATGTTTGGGCGGCGCTGCCGGTTTGTGATCGAAGGGAGCGCGCGCGGGATGGCCGATCTTGTCCAGTAGGGCGCGCATGCGTTTGATGCACGCGTCGTCGTCCGGCTCGCGAAAATCGATGGTGCCGCTGATCTGCGCATGCATCTGAGCGCCGCCCAGTTCCTCTGCTGAAGTTTTCTGTCCGATGGCGGCTTGCACCAACGCCGGGCCTGCGAGAAAAAGGCCGCTACCTTCCGTCATCAGGATTTTGTCGCACATTACCGGCAGGTAAGCGCCGCCAGCCACGCACATGCCCATAATTGCCGTGATTTGCGGAATGCCCATCGCGCTCATTACCGCGTTGTTGCGAAACACGCGCCCAAAATCGTCGGCGTCAGGAAAAACGTCTTCTTGGAGAGGCAGAAACACGCCGGCTGAATCGACCAAATAGATTGTGGGTATATGATTTTCAATCGCGATATTTTGAGCACGAATTACTTTTTTCGCAGTCATCGGAAAAAACGCGCCCGCTTTCACGGTGGCGTCATTCGCGATAATCATCACGCGGCGTCCGGAAACTCGCGCCAGCCCCGTGATGGTTCCAGCCGCGGGAGCGCCGCCCCATTCTTCGTACATCTCATACGCGGCGTAGAGTCCCAGCTCGAAAAATTCTGTTTTAGGGTCGATCAGCTTGGCGATGCGCTCGCGAGCTGTCAGCCGGCCCTTTTTGTGCTGCGCTTCGATGGCTTTCGCGCCTCCGCATTGCCGTATGCGCTCTTCCTCATTTTTTATTTCCGTCAACTTATCGATCATCTGACGAGTGCGTTTCTGAAAGTCGGCAGATTTCGCGTCAACGCGCGTATCGTTTTTTGTGCTACTCAAAGGGTCCTTTCTTACACGCCGGCCGCGCTCGCAAGCAGCGCCCCGGATGGAAATACGGCATCAGATTGTACCATCCACACTAAGTTTTTGACTTGGCGCTCGGATGCGCTAGAATCGGCCCCGGTTCGAGACCACGTCTTAACCAAATTCTTCTCGGAGGATGCCTATGCTCTGCGATACCCGCGCGAGGGACGGGTCCGCCTCCGGATTTTTGATTTAAGTCTTTGGACTCTTGCTCTCCTTCGGCGCGAAATTCTCCAGTCATTCCGCTTTAATAGCGACCCCGACCGTCGTGGCTGTTCCTTAATAACCCAATATGGCCTCAATGGCGCCGCAAAAAAGGAGAATCAAATGGAATTCGTGGACTTGAATCTCGCACGTCGTCTGGAAATGGCAGAAGCTCAGGCGTGCCGTGCTTGCGCGGAGGCATTCCACCAGCAGCATCCTGAGTTTGCGGTCGCCGTGGAGGAAATCGCGGGCGGCTTTGCAGTTTTTGCTGGCGTAGACTCACCGGTTACGCAAGCAATCGGCGTTGGACTTCATGGTGACGTGCGGGACGCCGATCTCGACCGCCTCCAGGATTTTTTCAGTAGTCGTGGCGCCGCCGCAGCCGTCGAGCTTTGCCCGTTGGTCGAGATGTCTCTGTATGAAAGATTTGCAAAACGCGGTTTCCATTTGCTTGAAGTTTCGGATGTCTTATTCAAAAAACTCGCGCCGAGCGATGGCCATGCGAGAGCGACGCCTTCGAATATCGTCGTCCGCCGAGCAGCACCTGATGAAGCGCAACTTTGGACGAAAACGGTAGCAGAAGGATTTGCGGAACATAATCCAGTAACGCAGGCGATCCTCGACGTGATGGCGGGTTTCTTTCCGGCGGCTCATTGCTTCCTCGCGCTTGTGAACGGCTCGGTAGCAGGAGGTGGCGCAGTTTCCACGCGAGGAGGAGTCTGCGGTCTTTTTGGCGCGAGCACGCTTCCAGAGTTTCGCGGTCGGGGCGTGCAAATGGCTTTACTACAGGCGCGCATTGCATGGGCTACCGCACAGGGATGCCACCTTGCAGTAAGTATTACGCAACCGGGAAGCGCTTCGCATCGAAACATGGAGCGCCAGGGATTTCGCACGGCTTACACGCGGACCAAGCTGATTCGCGCCCTGTCCTAATTCGAATGGCTAGACTTTCGACGGGTGGGAATTAGGCCGGGCCCGGCCTTAACGACGGCGCCCCTTTCGGAGCAGTCGAAGTTCGTTGGCGAATAAAATCGACGATCGCTTGCGTAGGTGTTCCGGGGAGAAAAACTTCCGCGATTCCGCCCTTCTTTAGCGCGGGGATGTCCGCTTCAGGAATAATTCCGCCGATCAAAACGGTTACGTCATCCATATGCTTTTCTCGTAACAAGTCCATTAAACGCGGGCAAAGCGTATTGTGCGCGCCGGAAAGTATGGAAAGACCAATCACGTCCACATCTTCCTGCACCGCCGCCGACGCGATCATTTCCGGCGTTTGCCGCAGCCCGGTGTAAATCACTTCCATGCCGGCATCGCGGAGCGCTCGAGCAATAATTTTGGCGCCGCGGTCGTGTCCATCGAGACCCGGCTTTGCAATCAGCACACGAATTTTCTTATCGGCCATGGCAGGCAAGAATACTTCAAATCGCGGTTGAAACGATAGTCACGCGAGCACCGGAATTTCCCGCCAGCTATCGCAAGTCGAGCAGGAACTCTTCCAGCATTGAATTAAACTGGTCGGCATCATCCACGAACAAAGCGTGGCCTGCGCCTTCAAAAACTTCGAGCTGCGAACCGTGAATCTGCTTTTGCATCTCCACAATTGTATTCATGTACTGGCTCTTGGCCGCGCACACGACGCTTGGCTTATCGATTTTCGGCAGCACGGAGCGATAGTCCGAAACGAAATATCCAACCAGCAATGCGACGGCCGTATCCGTCGGCACGCGCAATGACGCTTGAATCACCCTTTTGAGATATTCTTCCGCTTGCGTTTTTTTGAAATTGAGATTGCGAACGAATCCGTTCGTTGCATTTTGCCGGTCCTCTAGCACGCCTTTGAGAAGTCCGAATTTTTGATCGGCGTCACCAGTGCCGCGGCCGCCTGCGTCGTTGTCAATAAACACGAAGCCGGCGAAATCTCCCGTCCCAAACTGATCGATGTAGGACATGGTCTCAACCACCGCCATCGACCATGCTACGATGACCACCGGCGCGAGGTGCAGCTGCGCGACCACCGCTTTGATGTCACGCGCTCGCGCGGCAGGAAATAGCCCGTCGGAAGTTTGCGATGATTCGCCCTGCGAACGCGGATCCATCGCCACCACGCGATAGTCTTTCGAAAAATACGAGATCTGGTTTTCCCATATCCACGCCGGCATGGTCCAGCCGGGCACAAAAAGCAGGGAAGGGAAATTGTGCGCGCCCGTAACCGCGATATTGCCCTTTGTGGGTTTTACGTCGGCCGGAAGAGGATTTCCGACCTGCGCGCTCTCGACGTTTGCGGAGCGTCCCGCTTCGAGATAGTGAATTTTCACTCCGTCAGGCGTGGTGATAAATCCGCTTTTCACTGCCGCAAGCTTCTTGTCTTTCACTTCTGCGCGGGTCGAGCGAGCTCCCGCACAAGCCAAGACAAAAATCGACACAACAGCAAGCAGGGAAGTTCGAGCGGAGCTAAGAGTTTTCAATGGCGGACCGCCTCTAAAGAATCGCGCGTCAATTTTCGGGGAAATGTTTTTAAGTAATGGCAACTTCTTCGTAAACGCCAAACACATCGCGCAGCGTGTCGCAAATTTCGCCAAGCGTGGCATACGCTTTCACCGCTTCGTAAATGTACGGCATCGTATTTTCCGTCCCGGCCGCCGCTTTGCGCAGGGCCGCGAGCCGCCGCGCAACTTCGTCATTCGAACGCTCCGCGCGAAGCTTGCGCAGCCGTTGCGTCTGGCCTTCGGCGACGGTTTCGTCAATTTGCAAAATATCCAGAGGCTTCTCTTGGGCCACGTAATCATTCACGCCCACGATAATTTTATCTTTTCGATCCACCGCGACTTGGTATCGATAGGCGGCCTCGGCAATTTCGCGTTGAGGATAAGCGCGCTCGATGGCCGGCACCATTCCGCCTAGCGCATCGATTTTCTCGATGTAATCCCACGCGCCGCGCTCGATTTCGTTCGTCAACGTTTCCACAAAATAAGAACCGCCCAGCGGATCGGCCGTATTAGTGACGCCACTTTCGTGCGCGATGATTTGCTGGGTGCGCAAAGCCACGGTGGCGGCGAACTCAGTGGGCAGCGCCCAAGCTTCATCCAGAGAATTTGTGTGCAGCGATTGCGTTCCGCCCAGCACCGCGGCGAGAGCCTGCAATGCCGTTCGCACCACATTGTTGTAGGGCTGCTGCGCGGTCAACGAGCACCCGGCAGTCTGTGTGTGGAAACGCAGCGCCCATGAACGCGGGCTCTTGGCGCCGAAACGCTCGCGCATGGTCTTGTACCAAATGCGGCGAGCTGCTCGATATTTTGCGATCTCTTCGAAAAAGTCGTTGTGCGCGTTGAAGAAAAACGAAAGCCGCGGAACAAATTCGTCAACTTCCAGCCCGCGGCGAATACCCCACTCCACATATTCAATGCCATCGCGCAAGGTGAACGCGGCTTCCTGAATGGCCGTCGAACCTGCCTCCCGAATGTGGTAGCCGCTCACCGAAATAGGATTAAATCGCGGCGTATGCTTCGTCCCAAACTCGAAGGTATCGATCACCAGACGCATCGAGGGTTCGGGCGGGTAGATGTATTCCTTCTGCGCGATGTATTCCTTCAAAATATCGTTCTGCAAAGTCCCGGAAATTTTCCTCCAGTCAGCGCCTTGCTTTTCGGCTACGGCAAGATACATGGCCCAAATGACGGACGCCGGGGAATTGATGGTCATCGACGTCGTGACGTCCGACAGCGGAATCTTGTCAAAGAGCGTTTCCATATCGGCCAGCGAACTGATTGCCACGCCGCACTTTCCAACTTCGCCTTCCGACAAAGCGTGGTCAGAGTCATATCCCATCAACGTGGGCAAATCGAACGCGACGGAAAGACCCGTTTGTCCTTGCGAAAGCAAATAACGGAATCTGCGGTTGGTATCTTCAGCCGCCCCGAAGCCGGCAAATTGACGCATGGTCCACAGCCGGCCGCGATACATGGTGGAATGAATTCCGCGGGTATAGGGAGGCTCGCCTGGGTAGCCCAGGTCGCGTTCAGGATTCCAGTCGGGCAAGTCTGCTTCGGTGTAAAGGCGCCTAATGGGATAGCTTGAAACGGTTGTGAAATCGGCCGGGCGCTCCGGCGATTTCTCCAAAGTAGGCTTCAGAGTTTTTTCTTCCCAGTCGCGCTCGGCTTTTGACGGGCTTCGCCTCGCCTCCCGTTCAGCTGCCGAATTACGCTTCAGCGGATCAGCGATTTTTTCGCCAATTTTTTCGGCCATGAGCGCGGCTCCTTGGAAGGCGGGAGTTTCTCATTTCAAAAACTCTCTATCGCTCATTCTAGGGCAATGCAATAGCGGCAGCAAGCTGCGGGATTCGCTTTGGTTGCGCATTGCTGTCCGGACGTTAGCCCGGCATCTTGCGTCTGTGCGGATCAATGGCCGAATTACTTAGCGCCAATCGAATCGCCAGTATCCGGCGTACCGGGGATGAGCTTGTCGCGATAGATTTTCCCCCGCAGCGCATCGGCCATGGTGATCCGATTAACTTCCAGCGTGCGTCCCATGGCTTGGTTGAAATTCACTAGCGCCTCTTCCAGGTTCACCTTCGCTCGTAGCTCGGTGCCTTCCGCCGCAGTCAAGTCGCGAGAACGCAGCACGACGTTGTAACTGGTGGACGATCCGAGTTGGTATTTTTTCTGCTCGGCGTCCAAGGTTTGTTGCGCCAAGGTCCGCGCTTTTTCCGCCGCCGCTACCTGCGCGCGGTCTTGCTGCAACGCGATCATTGCGTTGCGAACGTTCAGCACAATCGTGTTTTGCGTTTGGCGATACTGCGTCTGCTGCACGCGTTCATTCAAAAGCGCGCGAGCATTGTCCGCCTGGGCCGAGCGATTGCGTATCGGAATGGAAAAGGTCACCCCCGCTGCATAGGTGGGGTAATTGTTCGAGAACAAGCTCGAGAGAGCATTTCCCAAACCGCTCGTTTTCACAGCCGTGGGGAAAACCGGAAATCCCACTACTTCGTTGCCAATTTGGAGGCCCGTCATCGAGTCAACAATCGGCTCGCTCGGAATAGGTTGCAGTGATGTGGGAGTCGTAGAACTCGAAACCAGGGAATTTCCCGATAAACCTTGCGCGCTATATTGCGCATACACATCCAGCGCTGGCAAAAGAGCGTTCTTCGTTGCTTTTGCTTCGATCCCCGCATTCTTCAAGTTTAGGTCCGCCTGATAAATTTCTGGCCGCTTCTGCCACGCTTCTTTCACCGCATCTTGCAGCGGAATGTTCTCGACCACTTCCGGTGTGGCGATCGTCGTCGTTGGGACGATCTCAATTCCATCCAGCTCAGGCGCCATCAAGTTCTTGGTGATGTCGTTCAGCAGAACGGTTTGCTGCTGCAACCTGGTAGTCTGCGCCACGATCAGGTTCTGCTGGTCGGTAGCGACCTGCGATTCGGCCGTGAGCACATCCAACGGCGCCATGGTGCCAATCTGCAACTGCTTCTTATTGTCTTCGTACAGCTTTGTTGAAACGCCCACAGCTGCTTCTTGCACTTTCACATTTTCGCGGTCGTACACCAGTTCCCAATAGTCATTCGAAGTCTGTTGGACGGTTGCCATCACCTGTTGCGCGAGCTGCGAGTCTGCTACCTTCAGCGAGTTCTTGGCTTCCAGAATGTAGCGAGTGTTCACCAGGATGCCGAAGCCATTCAGCAGCGGTTGGGTCAGCGTCGCCGTCAATATCGGGTTCACATAAGGATTGAACAAGTTTTCCGGCGTGTTTGACGCCGCTCGCGTGGTATCAAATGTTGTCGTGAAATTCGTGCCGGTGTGAAATCCCTGCGTATAGCCGAAATTGTAGGTGTAGCCATTTGTGGTCAGGCTTGGAATCGTGGACGTCGTTCCAACTCCAGTTGTGAGCGGATTGTTGACCGGAATTGTTGACCGCTGCCATCCCACGGTACCCGAAACGATTGGATCGAAAGAAACGGACGGCGAAGTGCCCAGCACGATTTGTTGCGTATTGGCAAATTCCGGAATTCCGCCCGCTTTCGCTTTCAGGATTTGCGATTCGGCAATCCACGGCGTGTACTTTTGCACCACGATGTTCAGATTGTTTTCGAGCGCCAGCGAAATTGCATCTTCCAGGCTCAACTTCAGCTTGCCGTTCTGGATCAACTGGTCCAGGCGCGGGGAATTCGTCAGCATCGGCTGCGGAATTTTGGCTGTCGTATAAGGCGCAATGATGTTGGGGAAGAACGGTTTTCCCTTGGCATAGTCAGGACCGAGACCCGTCTTCATCTCGCGCGCTTCTTTTGCCGCGGGAGTCTGCGGCTGCTCCTTGAGCTGGGCGCCAGACGGCTCCTGCGTCTGTCCTGGTTGAGCTTGTCCGGGCGTTTGCTGGGATTGCGCCGGTTCTGGCTGGCTAGGCTGTCCCTGTTGCCCTTGCTGGTCCTGGCTTGCGGGATTCTGACCTTCTTGAGCCTGCGCAAAGACCGGAGAGACCACCAAAGAAAAAACCGTCAGCACCACCAGAGCAGCATTCGTAAACCTTAGAATCATCGTCGTTTTTCCTCTCAGCATGAGTGGGACGTTGAAGCGCTCGCGCACTTCACTCTACCTAAACGCGCGCATACACCACTTTGTTTCAAATGGCCTATTTCGATGCAACGAGGCGGCCACGCGTATCCGATTGAATTTAGACGGTTAATCGGGATTTTTAGCTTACCGCTCGTTCATTAGCGAACATTACTGTGCGCAATCGAACAAACGGACACCGAAGTGTAGCATCGCCCTCAACCGCTGACAATCTTGCGAAAACGTGCAAATTTCCGCGCCTGGAGCCCGCGAATGAATGCTTGCGAAATTTCTGTTCCGGGCGCCGCGTATCACTCAATAGGGGGAGGTTCCGTCCGCTAATTTGACACTTTGCAGCGCAAGGGCCTAACATGCCCGCCATCTACATGCTGTCTATTCACAAGCGGAGAATCATCAGTCGCGATCCGAGCGCGACCGGCATTCTGCGGCTCTGCGTTGCATTGCTATTCCTCGCGCTCGGTGCGCGCGCGCAACAAGGCCTCCCCAAAACCAAGCCGACCGGGTACGTCAATGATTTTGCCGGAGTCTTGAGCCCGTCGGCTCGCGCGCAGCTCGAAGCGCTTTGCGCTGAAGTTGATCAGAAAGCCCACGCGCAGATCGCCGTCGTCACCGTGAAGTCTTTGGAGGGAAAATCCATCGAAGATTATTCGATTGCGCTCGCCACGCAATGGGGAATCGGTCCCAAACAATCTTCGAGCGGAGTCTTAATTCTCCTTGCAGCTCAAGATCGAAAATACCGCATTGAGGTTGGGTATGGCCTTGAGCCCATCCTGCCGGACGGAAAAGTCGGCGGAATCATGCGCGAGGCGGTGCCGTACCTGAAAGAGGGGAATTATGACGCGGCGCTGCTACTGATGACTCATGGCGTGGCGGACGTAATCGCGCGAGATCGCGGAGTCACGCTCACGAGCTCAACCACAA